>VRUH01000053.1:6392-26698 GCA_019456185.1 Candidatus Glassbacteria bacterium
GTGCTCGGCGGCCAGTGTCACGACAGGTTCGATTTCGGCGATCCTGCCGTAGAGGTGGGTGAGAATCACCGCGCGGCAGCCGGGAGCCAGCCGGCTGAACGATGAGGGATCCATGTTCATGGTCCGCGAATCGATATCAGCGTAGACCGGTACGGCGCCCAGCAGACGGATCGCCGCGCTGGAGTAGCCGCCGGCGTTGGCCACTGTCACCACCCGGTCGCCCGCCCCTGTCCCGGTCGCCCTCAGGGCCAGCTCCAGCGCATCGGTCCCGCTGTTGAGCGCAACGCAGAAAGGGATGCCGCAGTAAGCGGCGAACTCGCGCTCGAACGCTTCCACCTCTTCGCCGAGGCAGTACATCCCACTCTCCAGCACGCGCCGGATGGCGGCGGAGATCACCCCGGCCAGGGCGTCGTTCTGGCGCTTTGGTTCGCAGAATTTGATCATGGCAGGTCGCTCGATTCAGCGCAGGGGCTCAGGATTTCAGCTTCCGCGCGGCCAGGTACTGGTCGTAGTCCCTGATATACTCGTTCTCGTCGTAGATATCCGAGGCCATCACCAGCAGCATGCCGTCGGGCGAGTAATCGTATTGAGTCGCCCAGACCATCGGCGGGATATAGAGACCGTAGTCCTGGTTATTGAGCGTGATGGAATCGGAGTTGACCCCGTCGTCCAGGTTGACCGAAAGCCGTCCGCAGAGGCAGACGAAAAGCTGCTCGAGAGTTTTATGGGCGTGCTCGCCGTGGATTTTGGCGCTCGGGACCTCGTGGACGATAAAGAACCGTTTTGGAATAAACGGGAGGTGGTCCGGGTACTGGCCGAAGTTGAGCGAGCCGCGCATGTCGCGGTAGCGGGGGATTTCGTAAAGTTTCACGCCCGGCACACTGAATTTCACTCCGGGGGCGCCGGTCGTTGTTTCCGGCAGGCTGAACGTCTTTTTCCTGTGCAGTTCACCGGTATATCCGCAGATTTTGGCGGGCACCCCCTTGACAATCGCGTTGGCCGGCACGTCGGCCGTGACCACGCTGCCGGCGCCCACCATGGCGTTCCGGCCGATAGTCAGGCCCGGCAGGATTGTGGCGTTCGCGCCGATCGAGGCGCCGCATTTGATCACGGTCCGCGCAAAGCTTTCGGGTTTCTGCCTGCTGCGCGGAAACGGGTCGTTGGTAAAAGTCGCATTGGGGCCGATAAATACCCGGTCCTCGATCTCGAGCCCGTCCCAGAGCTGCACACCGCACTTGACCGTGACCCCGTTACCCAGCCGGACGTCATTTTCGATAAAAGTATGATCGCAGATATTGCAGTCAGCGCCGATTACCGCGCCGGGCAGGATATGAGCGAAAGCCCAGATACGGGTACCCTCGCCGATGGCCTCGCTCTCGACAATGGCCTGCGGATGAATGAAAACTGACATGGGCCGCACCGGGTTGAAGTTGGATTTCGGTAAAGGTGAGAATTATCTGCCGCTCTTGAGAGGATAGTCCCTATCAAGATATATAAGCATCCGGCCGATACAAGACAATGCAACAGATCTCCGTCCACAGGCGGCTTTGATCATTTTTTTTCGCCGTGGCTGAGTTTTGGACGATTAGTATTTTTTACAGTTCTGTCGCCTGCAGGTTTTTTTACCGTAAATGCTTCTGCAATAAACATTCCAGCGCTTTCGAGGCGGAATTTTCAGTCCGGTTTGACTTGACCGCTTTCAGATTCGATGGTAGAATCACGAACCGCCAGCCGGCTGGTGTAATAAGATGCTGACCATAAATCTTCTTGACTAGACAGCATAATTCGGGTACAAGGAGCAAAGATGAGGCATTATTCCCGAAAGTCTGTTTTAAAGTATTTCAGTGTACGGGTGCGGGCAGTAGTGGTGCTGCTGCTTGCCACGACCATCCCGACCGTTGACCTCGCCAGACCGGCGGTTGCCGCGGAGAAAACTTTCCAGTTCAACGTGCGCGCCGCCAGGGACGTGGAGACGTTCCGCGCTTATGCCGAACTGGCCGCGCGGATGAAAAAGTACGGCCATGTCCAGATCGCGATCAGCGGGATCGCCGACAAAGCCTGGTTCCAGATCCCCGCGGGCGGCAGCCCGTGGCACCAATACGCCTGCTATGTTTCGGCGCCCTGGATGTTCTATCCCCATCCCCGGCTGGCGCCCCATTTCCCGGCCGAATGGATCGAGGCCAACCGCGCCCTGTTGCAGGCCAAGCGCGCCGTGATCAACGAACTCGGCCTCAAGGCCATATTTGCGGGCAAGAACTCGCAGATGCTCCCCGAGTCGTTTTTCGTGGAAAACCCCCATCTGCGAGGCCCCAGGGTGGACCATCCCCGCCGCAGCAGGGGCGAGGCGTTCGCCTGGTGCGTGGACCTGCCCGAGACCCGGGAGATGATCGAGTCGATGATGGCCGAGATGCTGCGCAGCGCCCCCGAGATCGAAGTGTTCTCCTCGGGCACCAACGACGCCGGTTCGGGTCTGTGCTGGGCGGCGGCCCAGTACCCCGGCCCCAACGGCCCCCGCCACTGCATGAACCGCAGCGCCGGCCAGCGGGTCCGTGACCTCGTGCTGGCGGTCCTGCGGGGGGCGCGCGCGGGCGGCGGCCAGATCGATTTCCGCTGGAGCAATGTCAATTTCTGGCAGAACGAAATGGACGTGGTTCTGCCGCTGCTGCCGGAGAACGCCTTTATCGACAGCCGCGACCACTCGCGGATGGGTGGTGTCGGCACGCTGATCAACGAGGCCTGGCCGTTCATGGGCCTGATTGACCCGCTGAGCGTGATCCAGAGCATGGAGCGTTATCACGATCCGGAGATCAGGGTTCTTTCAGTCGGCAGCTCAGCCATGTACGCCCGTCACGAGGACTCCCCTGAGACCGTGTCGAAGTTGCTCGATCTGGTGGAAATCTGTATCGCCAACCCGACAACCAACCTGTCTCAACGTCTGGAGTTGCTCAGAATGGTCGCCGGGCGCTGGGCGGGGGAGCGCGCAAGTGCGAGCAGGTGTTCGAGGCCCTTTACGACCTCCACCGGGCGCTGGAGTTGAAGAGATTGCTCGGGGCCAGCTACAGCAACTATTACTGCGGCGTGTCGATGAGGTACCTTACCCGGCCGCTGGTGATCAAGCCCGACCTGCTAACCGCCGAGGAGGAGTCCTGGTTCCTGCCCTACGTGTTCAATGTCAGGGAGAGCGAGGCGCGGATGGATTATATCGACCTTCACGGGGGCCGGATGGACGGCACGGCCGCCTGGAACGACCGCGGCTTACGCAGAGCGCTGTCGCTGGCCCGGTCGGCCGCAGCTAAGCTGGTGGACCTGGAGGGAGCGCCGGAGAAGGAATTCCTGCGCAATCTGTCGCTTAGCCTGAAAATGTGGGCCAGCGAGGTCCGCTCGATCCATAATTTCTACCACGCCCAGGTAATCCGCGACCTCAACGCCGATATCCTGGCCGGTGAGCCGCGGGTGCCGCGCAAGGTGGCCGACTGGGACGGCGAAGAGGGCAACCTCCAGTGGAACGAGATCATGCGCGACGAGTTCGACAACACCAACGAGCTGATCGCCCTGCTGGAAGACGGGGGAATCGATCTGGTGGCCCATGCGGACGACCCGCGCTACGAGGATACTTTCCTGATCGGGGGCAACCTGATCGAGCAGTTGCGCAAAAAGACCGCGGTCATGCGCGTCCACTGGCTGGATATCCAGAATTACCTGGCGCCGCCGCATAAATGATTGAGTCTTGAGTTAATAACGATCCGGTTTCGGAATTCGAATACTCACAGATATCTGCTTTTGTACCGGCGGCTGCGGCTGCGGGGGCGGTCTGGTTGAAATGTGTTTCAGCTTACGATTACCTGGTGATCCTGGGTTACCTGATAGCTCTGGTCTGGAGTGGGTAGGCGGGATCAGCGCATTCATGGCCGGGTTCAGCGCGGAGCTGATACAGTTCTCTGTGGACAGTGGCAAGCGGAAGGTATCCTCACCCTACACCGTGACTGTCGGTGGCAAGAGACAAAAAGTTAAACTGGACACAGCTAGATCGGTGAGACTGGCTGAGTTCAGTCAAATTGTCGAAAGCGATTGATGCGAATCGATACAGGTTGTCTAACCCGGATAGCGGCTGTTGTGAGTCTGCTTACTGCCGTGGCCCCGGCACTGGGCAATGACAGCGAACAGGGTTTGCCCTCTTTTCCTGGAGCCGAAGGTTTCGGTGCCTACACAGCTGGCGGAAGGGGAGGGCGGATAATCAAAGTGACGAATCTGAACCCGGTAGGACCGGGCAGCCTGCAGGAGGCTGTGAGCCGGGAAGGTTCCCGCATAGTGGTTTTCGAGGTGAGCGGTGTAATCCACGGTCCGATCGAAATAAAGCACGGGCGGTTAACCATCATGGGCCAGACAGCTCCAGGGGCGGGGATAACCATACGGGGCCCCATGACCACCAGGCCGGGGCCGGAGCTGGAAGATATCGTAGTCCGTTTCTTGCGTATCAGACCGGGGCCGCACACGGGTTTCAACCAGGATGCAGTCTCTTTCAACAATGTGGCGGGCTGCATTCTCGACCACATTTCGCTTTCCTGGGGCAGCGATGAAAACATGGGAATCTACAACAGCAGAGACATCACCGTTCAGTGGTGTGCCCTCGAGGAATCCGACCCGGTTGGCTACCCGGACGGCCGCCCTCACAACGTTGGCCTGCTCAGCGGCCCAGGCGGCACCAGGATTTCCATCCATCACAACCTGTTCACCCACCACCGGCGCCGCAACCCCGCCGTGGCTAACGGGCCGGCTGATATCCGCAACAACGTTTTCTACAACTTCCGCGACGGGCTGTCGCACGAGGGTCATCCGCCCAACAACCTCGGTTTCAACATTATCGGCAATTATTACAAGCGCGGTCCCAGCGATCCCCGGATTTTTCCCTTCTGTTTTGTGAAAGGGGTGTCTTACTACTTGAGGGACAACTTCATCGACAGCCTGGGGATGATTCAGGACCCCTGGGCCGAAGCCGCCAAGTTGCATGGGCTGGAAAGATACGCCGACAGGGGAGTCCGGGCCGGGAGTGAATACCCGGTTGCCAGGGTAAAGACCCATGATCCCAGGGAGGCCTATAAGCTCGTCCTTGCAGGTGCTGGTTGCTTCCCGCGCGACCAGGTGAGCTTGCGCACGGTGAGAGAAGTGGCTACCTGCACGGGCTCATGGGGGCGCTCGGAACCGGCCGGGGGCCTGCTGAGCTGCCTGAAGCCTTTATCTCCGCCGCTGGATTCGGACGATGACGGCATGCCGGATGAATGGGAACTATCAAAGGGGTTGAATCCGGAGGATAAGGCGGACTGCGGCAAAGTGATGGAGTCCGGCTATACGGCTATCGAGGAGTACTGCAATGTGCTTGCTGCCGAACTTCTTGATGAGACCGGCAGGTAATTAGACCCAAACAAACTATTAAACAAGGTCCTGAACGTTTTCTTTCAGATTATTGTTCACTATAGAGAGCAGGGCGGCTTAAGTTGTCCTGCCTGTCCACCGCAATAACGGCATAGTGAGCGCCGCCGACTTTTGGGGTGCGGATATGCAAGAAAGAAACCGCTCCCTGCCGAAGTTTGGCGATCAGGTTCTCCGGCCCGATTGGCGGAGGTGAAGTTGCCGAGTAGTATAGTTGGTAATAAAGTACATCTGCTGATTGGGAGGCGCTCCACTCGAGAAGATATTTGCCGGGCGCCACTATTCTCCCGCTGAAATTTCCAGGAGCCTCGGGCGGTATATTGTCCCAGCCCGTTCCAGTCTCCAGAGTTCTTTTTATTTCCAGTTTCCCGTTCTGAGCCTCCTTGACCTGTATTACCGGTGAAAGACTGTCGCTTTCCAGGCCCGAGCCGGTTTCACTTGTCACAGCAAAGTAATATGTACTTCCCGGCTCAAGCTTTTCGACCAGGTAGGAAAGCTGCCCCGCAGGGCAAGTTGCCATTGGTAAAAAACTGTCGTTGCTACCCCTGAGCCTGTATATCCGGTACGTTGTTATCTCGTTTGCGGGTTCGGGTGCTTCCCAGCGCAGCAATACTCTCCGGTCTTGCTGGATGGCTGACAGGTTCCGGGGAGGAGCCGGCCGTACGTCCGCAGCCGGGTCAGAACTGCCGGTGTTGTCCGAACCCAGGGCCACCCGGTCTGGAAAACTCAAACATAGCGCAGACGTTAAAGAACAGATCAATACGGCAAAGGGCATATTGCTCCGCATGCAGACCTCTTTGTTTCAATTTAGTCGGGCGAGGACAACTTTATACTGCAAGATTATCACAGGCCGAGTACATCAATCTTCCTAACTGTGCTCCATTTCCCGCGAGTAAAATCGGGGAAGCCAACAGCCGCGATTCGATTGGCCACTTGATGTATGTCGTCAGAACAAGTGGGACATTCGATGTTGAAAATTAATGCGTGGTACTCAGCAATTGCAACTGGTTTTTCCATCCTCCTTTCCCCAGGTTAAAAACCTTCCTCGCTCGCAGAGTTTTCCGTTTGAATAACCTGCCCTCCGAACTCGAGCCCTGTTAATAGGAAAGAATTCAAGCCGCCATCGACTGAATCTGCTCAACTAAATCCTCCGGCCGGGGCACAGACCGGCGGACCCGATGGGCGCCGCGGGATACCTTTCCGAGCTTATTAAGCTGAAACACGCCGGCTTACTCCTGGCGGAGGACTTCCGCCGGGTCCCTGGCAACTGCGGCCAGAGCGGGGAGCCAACTGGCAACCACTGCTGTAAAAGGAGCGCAAACGAGCGTCAGGACCAGAGTGCCGGTGCTGAAAAGTGCTCCGGCACTCTGTGGTCCTGCCTCGAGTTCGCCCATAACCACCCCAATGCCGAAACCGGCCAGATAGCCGGGTAGTGCGCCAACCACTCCAATCAGCGCGGCCTTTGCCAGAATAGCGAGCAGAATCTTTTTCGCATCGACCCCCAGGGCCCGGAGTATGGCGATCTCGTTGCGCCGCTGCCTGACGTTGACCGTAAAGAGCAGCCCGATCCAGAGCGCAGCTCCCAATATCACCACAGGCGCCAGCCAGACCGCGAATCTTTCCAACTCGGTCCTAACCTGTAGGCGGTTAGCCTGTTCGGCCGCCAGGGCGATCTGGGCCGCTTGGGCCGCCCTCTGGCGGGCTTCGGCGCGGGTCACCACCTTGGAATCCACTTCGATTACCTGGGTTGCCGGCAGAATGCCGGCCACGTCCTGCCTGATCTGGGACAACTGGTTGCCGGGGCATAGGCACTTCAGGGCCAGGATCGCATTGATTTTCCCCCTGCAGTCGAACATGCGCTGGGCCGTGGCCAGGTCGATCCACAGGGCAAAGTCGTCTTTCGTGCCCCGTTCGCCGAGTATTTCACTCACGGTGAACTCTTCTCCCAATAACCGCAGCCTGTGTCCGGGTTCCAGGCCGAGTTCCCGTGCCAGGCGGAAACCCACTTCCACTTCACCGGGTGCAACAGCGGTCTGTATCGGTTCTGAGGGCTGCCTGTGAGTGATAGGCACTTCTCCGCGAATGCCCACCACTACCACGCTCCTGCCGCCTTGTTCGGGCCATTCGACACGCTTTTTCAGACTCGGCAGCAGGTGCCTGATCGTCATCAGGCCGGAGCCGGCCAGCTTCGGCACGTATTCCTCGGGCATATATTCTTCCACGAAGCCGCTGGAGTAATAGTCCTCCAGATTCTGGCTTCCCGGCAGAATCAGCAGGTTAAAGCCCAGCTTCTTCATGATTTTACGGTAATCATCTTCCAGCAGGGCCATTTGTTCTGCGGTTTCGGCTTCATTCGCCGCCAGGATGGCCTCGGTTTTCCTGTCGTGAGCCTTCAATACGGTCAACTGTGCGGTCAGGATGCAGACCGCGGCGAACACCGAACAGAGGCCGAGAGCGAAGTTGAGCTTCTGATATTTGATTTCTTTGATGACCAGCCGCCAGAGAGTCATTTTACACCCGATATCACGATAAACTTTCTTTAGCCGCGAGATGCCCCGAACGCATCTGCAGCGCTTAACGCAGATCTATTTAGCGAACGTACTGCGCAGTCCCAGAGTGATTCTCCTGCCGAAATCCGGATAACCCAATGTGCCGCGTCTGTGGTAGAAACCAAGATAACGGGGTCTGCTTTTTATGTCAAAAGGTCAGCCTGAAATTGACTAGACCGCAGATCAGGCTTAATATGAACTGATAAGTCCGTGATGGCACGATTTCCTCACTTTCAAATCTTGCTGGAGAACAATGAGTTACGCTTCCCTGTATCCCCTTAAGCGCAGGATGATCAGCACTCTGTGGGGATTGACCCTATTCCTGGTTCCGGTCCTTGCCGCGGTGGAACCGCAAGCCGGGAGCAGTCGTGGTCTTACTCCGTTAATGGAATCGGTCCGGCATGGTCGTCTCGATCAGGTGAAAGCCTTGCTGGCGGCGGGTGCGGAAGTGAACAGGCAGGACAATTTCGGTATGAGTGCGCTGATGTGGGCCAGCGCCATCGGCAGGCTGGAAGTTGTAGAAGTGCTGCTGGAAGCAGGCGCCGGGATCAACGCGGTCAACAACTCGGGCTTTACCGCCCTGATCCAGGCTATCGACCTGGGGCGCGAGGAAGTGGCCGGGCTGCTGCTGGAAAAAGGAGCCGATCCTTACGCAGTGGAGTCCAACGGTTTGAGCGTGTTAAAGCACGCGGTCAACAAGGACAACGTGGCCATACTCAAACACCTGCTGAAGGCCGGACTGGACCTCAACGCCACGGAAAACCGGGGGATCCTGGTCCAGCCCGCCTACCGCGGTCAGACGGAAATTGTCAGACTGCTGCTTGAGGCAGGCGCCAACGTCGATGAAAAGGACCCTGACGACCCTTACCACTCCAATGCCCTGATGCGCGCCTCGATGGCCGGTAACGTGGATGTGGTCAAGATGCTGCTGGAAGCGGGAGCAGGCCTGAACGTGGAAGACATCGATGGCGACAAAGCGTTCAAGTATGCCGAGCTGGGAGGGAATATGGAAGTGGTGAGGATACTGAAACAAGCGGAAGCCGCCGGCAGGTAGGGTCCGGTGATTACAGCACTCTCGATCGATACTGCAAACACAGGTGAGGGCAAAAAACGATCCCTGCCTCAGACAGGTCTACCGTTACTCCTGCGTACGATCCAGAAAGAAGCGAAGACCACCAGAATTACCAGTCCACCGAATGTCAAGAAAACGACTGCCGGAATTCCTGTCCGAGCGGGCATGCTCCCGTCCAGCCGCAGGCCTGTCTTCAGTGCCAGAACCTCAGCGTCGTCCCGGCCGTCCCACTCCATGGGCAGATCGACACCCAGTGACGAGGAACTTTGCAGGCAGGTGCAGTCTGCAGCCAGGGTTTCGAGCCGCGTGTTCAGGTTTTCCGCGGTAATGTCCTCTCCCACCAGCGGGGCCATCAGCTTGCCCCGGCCGAAAACGACCCCCGCCCAGGGGGGGCCGGTATCCTTAACGCCCAGGAAAGCCAGCAGCAGCCTCTCGGCAGCCTCCGTCCTTTCAACGCGCAACACCGGCACTCCCAGCGGCGTTTTATCAGACCACGACCTTGCCACTTCGTCTACCACTTGCGCCGCCGAGTTTTCGTAGCTGTCGCTGCCCGGGATGAAGACCAGCACTGCCATGCTTCGTCCGGCCGCTTTACGGATCTCTTCCCTGACCGGAGATGTTTTCAATCGGTCAAGTTCCTTCTTGTCCGGACCCGGTTCCCAGTGGTCCACCAGGAAGCTCATACCGCCCAGTGTAGCCTGCCTGCGGCCGGTGAGCACGACCACGGGAACGGCCGGTGGAGCCGAAGGAATGCCATAGGCTGGCCAGGAGACTCCGGGGGCGTCCACGTCCACCAGTTCGAGGTCCAGGTTCAGCTTTTGACCGGCTCCGGCGAGCCACTCTTCCAGACCGGCGAAGATTTCCTCACCGCCGGGATCGCCGTCTTCGGCAATGACGGTCAGTAAATGCACGTCTCGGTCTTCATCGTAAGCGGCGTCCCGCACGCTGAGGTCAAAGCAGGCCTTAACCCCGCCGGCGGTGACTCCCGCCGAGATCAGCACGCAGATGATTACGTATTTCACCCGCATCTTCAGTCCGGAGTTCATATTTCTTCCCCCGCGGCAAAGCAAACCATCCTGCCGTCCTCCAGCACCACGACGACCCTGCCGTCCCGGTCAACAAGCAGGCCTCCTGGCATGGCGGGGGAGCCGAGGTCCTCTTCCCAGATTAGGCTGCCGTCGGTCAGGCTGGAGGCGCGAACTCTCCAGCGAGGGTTCCTGTGGCGCACCACTTCGGTGGAATATACTTCCACCAGGGCGTTGGCGGCCAACACCAGAGAGACCGTATCGCTTTCCCGCAGCCTGCCCTCCATTTGCTTTGTCGACTGCCATAGGCTTGCGGGCCGGGCATTCCTGTCACCGGCTTGCACGTATTCATCGATAGCGTCAAGACTGTAACAGACCGGGGCAGTATAACGTACGTCGGTGAGGACCATCCTGGTGTCGTCCCAGGCCGGAGTTATCCTGCCGTTGCGGAGGAACAATCCTCTGTCCTCGGGCTTGGGGTCCGAAATGTCTATAACGCTGAAGTTAGCCGGGTTGACTACGTTTTCGGCTGCTGAAAAGCGCAGCCTGCCGCCGTACATCACGTACTTGCCGGCCACCACGCCGATTTCTTCGCCGCGGTTGGCCCGGGGTGAACCGTCAACCACGCCGGCGCCCATGTATTTGCCCGTGGCCAGGTCGAAGGAAGCCGGAGAGACCACGTTGCCGCCGGGCATCCAGAGCCTGCCGCCGGCCAGGGTGAGAGTGCCCTGGGCAGATATGCCTTTGCGCAAGGCTTCGTCCAGGTGTCCGGTACCCGTGTTCTGCCAGATGAGTTTACCGGTGAGCGCATCGAGGGCGTAGACGTAAGTGCCGTCGTAGTCGATTATACCGGCGGCCGCGTAGGCTTTGCCGTCCTGGACCAGCACCCCGCTGTTGACCGGCCACGTCGAACAGAGCGAGCCGTAGATCATGATTTTGCGCGAAACAGGAGCGGCCTGGAAGCGCCAGAGGGTTTCACCCGTTGCCGCTTCCAGGGCATAAACGTAGCCATCCCCCGCTCCGATATAGGCTCGTCCGTTCCACACGGTTGGCGGCTGGAGTACCGGACCTCCCGCCAGAAAACACCAGCGCTCTTTTCCCGTGGCTGCATCGAGCGCTCTTACCCTGCTGTCGTCACCGCTGAGGAAAACCATACCTCCCGCGGCTATCGGCGAACTGGGCCTGAACTCTGCCGCCGGGGCGTACTCCCATACTTTATGGACTTTCCCGGGTACAATCGCGCGGGTGCTGGCACTGCGGTCATTGTCACCGCGGTAGGTGGGCCAGTCCAGGTCCGTCGTTTCAAACGCAGCGACCCTCTTCAAGTTCTTGCGGAATGGTTCGAGCCGTCCGGCAGGTTCGATCGCGGGCTTGAAATCGAAATCACCCGCCGGGCACATCACCACCCGGCCCATCAGGCTGAGGTTGCAGTCGCAGGCCCAGGGACCCATGTAGAGCAGTCCGTTGGCCGGGATCACTCCATCGTTACAGCCAGGTCTGACCGCGCCGTTAAAGAGCACCTTTTTAGTGAGCCTGTCGTAGCGGGTCAAACCTTCCGGCCAGCCCCGGCAGAAGAAAGAATCCCAGCAGGCGGTGACCCGTGCGCAGGAGCGCTTGCGGAAACCGAGGTCTTCCAGGGTGGCCCCGGTCAGCGGGTCGATCACCTGAACGTAGCCCTGTGGACCTATGCCCACGATGAGGTTTCCGTCCAGGTAGAGCATGTTGGGATTATTGGAGGTCTTCTGGCGATGCCACATCATTTTGCCGTCTTCCAGAGAGACCGCCACTAGGTTCATCCGGGTCTGGGCCTCGAAGAACAATCCCTTGGGCGTATAGATGCAGAAGCAGGTGGTGCGCCATCCTGGGGTCGATACGAGACCTCTGCCGGGTTCCTCGATCAACTGCCTCAGCCGAGCGTCGCTGTTGGACCAGACGAGCTTGCCAGTGGCCGCATCCAGGCTGCCCAGGTGCGAATCCGGACAATAGAAATACAACCGGCCCTCGCCCATGGCCAGAGCGCGGGAATCGATGGGTGTTTCTTCATCGTAGACCCATTTTACCTTGCCGGTGGCCAGGTCGTAAGCCGCGATCGTATTACCGAAACCCCAGGGGATACGCTGTTCGTAGTAGCCTGTACTCAGGTCGTCCCAGCTCCAGGCCCTGGCAGAGCTGCGTACCACGGTGGTCTCCGGCGGGTCTTTCTGTTCTCCGGCAAGCACGTATAGAACCCCGTCGACCAGGGCCATCCATTTCCATTCTCCCTGAAGTTCCGGGAGGTTGATCCGGCCCTTTTCACGGCCGGTTTCCGGGTCGAGCATAAGGCAGCCTGTACCGTCATGGTTCACCATGTAAAAAGTGTTTTCTGTGGCGATGAACGCCGAACGGTGAACCAGGTAGCCGTCGGGAATCTTACGGCGCCACAGCTCCAGGCCGTTGTAGCCGTTCTGGGCGATCAGGGTGTTGAGCCAGGGTTCCTCGCGCACGTGGTGAGCTATGTGTCCCATGGCAGTGAAGATTTTCCCACCGGCTATCGTGGTGATGGCCGGCATTGCAATGTAGTAGGGCAGGCCCAGGAACTGGGTCATGTAGGGCGCCCGGATCGCAGTGTCGCGGGAAACCGGGTTGTTGTCCGGACCGTGCTCCCAATGTGTCCAGTCGTCCGCACCTTCCAGCGGTGGCTTGGTCAGTACAAGCCACAAGCCCACTTCGTCCTCTTCGATCCGGAGTTCAGCGTTCTCCACCTTGTCCCGCCATCTTTCGAGCTGCTTCCTGCTGAATGCCTCGCTGCCTGCTGCCCGATCGTTCAGCCTGCCCACTACTGCTTTTCCCCGGGGCGCGAGAACGCGCACGAGTTCCGCTGCAGAAAGAGCGTCTAATTGCTTGCCGGAAAGCTGGATGGCCAGCACCAGGTCCACGGTGTTGGCGGAGTAGGGCAGCCTGGCTGTTGATGTTTTGTCCGCGGTAAACGACCTGCCGAAAGTCCCCTGTTCATCCGCCCGGCCGCGCATTTGCAGTACTTTATCGTAATCGGGGTCCAGCAGGTCGACCAGAAGCTTGCCGTCTGCAGCCAGCTTCAAGGCAATGTCACCGTTTTCTGCGCCGATTACGCTGCAGAGGCCTCGGTCGATACCGGTCAGTTTCTTCAGATGTTCGGCCACGCTCGCGCTCTCTTTTTCCGCTGCGAGAGAGAGGCCCGCAATCGGCAGCAGCCAGGTAGCGACCAATACGCAAGCAGGAAAGAATCGATTAACTTTGTGACGATAAAAAACTTGACGGCCTGGAAACATGAGAGCCTCCGTGGAGGAGTGCGAGGGACAGGGGTCCAGATACCGGAAACTTAAGGTGGTGTAAAAGTCAAGGGCGGTTCGAGCGATTACCCCGGCAATGCATTTGTCGAAAAGCCTCTAAGGGAGTTGCCAGCCATATCATTTTTATTTTAAGCCTCCAGGGCGGGGAAGTCAAAAGCTTTTGATGAATTGTTATCAAAACAGAGACAAGCTCGGTTAAGCGGATGAAGATATCTTTCGACGGACCGTTACACAACATATGACTTAGAACATTGTGCATCTGCGCTCGATAGGTTGCCCGGAATAAGAAAACCCGCAGCTTGAAACACAGCTTACGGGTTGTTCAAGGATCGGCAAATTGACAAGAATTGGCAAGCTTCTTCAGAAGACAAGCGGTTTTTTTGTCAGACTTTGCTCTAAGTCCTTGCTATATATGGTGCCCCTAGCGCGACTCGAACACGCGGCACGCGGTTTAGGAAACCGCTGCTCTATCCACCTGAGCTATAGGGGCTGATTATTCGCTCTTTTGGGGTGATGAATATACGTGAACGTCCAGGCGATGGCAAGATTTGCACTCCTCGCCACCCGATGACATCTCCCTGTCTTTGACATGCCCGTCGTCTCGGTTGTATCTTTGCTATCTCTGTCAGCAATCATCGGTTAAGAACGACGATACGGAGCAACTTGTTGCGCGGATTTTTCCCACTCCCGTTCGATTCGCTGTATTCCTCCCTGTGCGGCACTGACCGCTGGGTGCTGCTGGATTGCTCTCTCCAGGACCGGACCAACCGCTTCAGCTACCTCTTTACAGAACCTGAACAGGTGATTGCCACGCGGGATTACAAAGAGGTGATCGCCGCGCTCGATGAGCTTGACAGGGCGGTATCGGGCGGAATGTGGGCGGCCGGCGCGGTGAGCTACGAGGCCGGCTACGGGGTCGAGGGTAAACTGTTGCACCTGGCGCCTCCTCAGCCGCAATCTCCGCTGGTGTGGTTCGGGCTGTACCGCAGGCCGATGGTGTTCGATCACCGCGCAGGTGAGTGGCTGGGAGAAAAACCGGCTGCCGCAGATAAAGCGCGCAAGCCGGGCTGGTGGGCTGTCAGCGGACTGGAACTGGACGCCGATGAGAGCCGGTTCAGCGCCGATGTCGAGCGGGTCTGGGAATTGATCGCCGCCGGGAGGACCTACCAGGTAAACTACACCCGGCGCTGGAATTTCTCGTTCGACGGCGATCCGCTGGAATTTTATCGGGCTCTGCGGACAGCCCAGCCCGTGCCCTATGGGGCGATGATCAGTGATGGAGACTGGCGGGTGCTTTCGCTGTCGCCGGAGCTGTTTTTCCGCACGGACCGCAGCGGGCTGATCACGACCAGACCGATGAAGGGAACGATCGGGCGCGGACTGGACCTCCGCGGCGATTATCGCCAGGCAGCCCGGCTGCGCTGCGACCGTAAAAACCGCGCGGAGAACCTGATGATTGTCGACCTGCTCCGTAACGACCTCGGCCGGATCTGCCGCACCGGCAGTGTGCGGGTTCCGGATCTGTTCCGGGTCGAGCGGTACCGCAGCCTGCTGCAGATGACCAGCACGGTGGAGGGACAACTGCGAGAGGGAGCAGGGGTGGCAGAGGTAATGGGCAAAATATTTCCCAGCGGATCGGTGACCGGAGCGCCGAAAATCAGCACGATGGAGATTATTGCGGGGCTGGAGGACACCCCGCGCGGAGTTTATACCCGGGGCAATCGGCTACGCCGCGCCGGGCGGGGAGAGCTGTTTCAACGTGGCGATCCGCACGGTGGAACTGAACGGCGGGCGGGGCGTGCTGGGTTCGGGCTGCGGGATCGTGGCCGACAGCAAGGGCGGTGAGGAGTACGCGGAATGCCGTCTCAAGACGAGATTTCTGACCGGGCTGGAAAAGGGGGGCGACGAATTCCGGCTGATCGAGACGATGTTGTGTGAAGACAATCGGATCGCATTGCTGGAGTACCACCTTGACCGCCTGCGTGACTCGGCGCGCTATTTCGACCGCCCGTTCGACCGCGGTCGGGTGCGGCAGGCGGTTGAGCATGAGATTGCGGGCGGAGCAGGCCGGCGCAAGGTCCGTCTGCTGCTGGACAGACTGGGCGAACTGACCGTGGCAAGCGAACCGGTGGAGCCGGTAGCCGGGCCGGTGAGAGTGGCGTTCTGGCCTGAGCCGGTGGACAGCGGCGGAGTGTTTTACCGTCACAAAACCACCCGCCGCGAGTTGTACGACCGGGCATGGAAAATCGCGCGGAAGAAGGGTTTGTTCGACTGCCTGTTTGTCAACGAGCGGGGAGAGGTAACCGAGGGCGCGATCACGAACGTCTATGCCCAGCGGGGGGGAGTGCTCTGCACGCCGCCACTGAGAGCGGGCGTGCTGCCGGGAGTGTATCGCCGATATCTCAAGGCCCGGGGCAGGCAGCCGGTGCGCGACAAGGTATTGACTCGCTCAGATCTGGCCGGAGCCGACAGGCTGTGGGTGAGCAACGCAGTGGCGGGACTGGTGGAGGCGGTGTATGTTGATCGCTGAAATTATTTGGCATAGATTATTTCAACCACATACAAACCAATTCCGGGAGGCTTCATGAGCTATCTTAAAGTTGCGGCAATGACTTCTTTCGCTGCGCTGATGCTGTCGACAGCGGTTCCTGTTGAGGCCTGGAACGAGCACTACACCGCCCTGCAGCATCACATGGAACGAGCCACCGCGGCTCGCACGCAGGACGCGCTGGCCGGGCTGAGCAGCCTTGAAAGTTGGGAGAAAACCCGAAAAGAGATCCAGGCGAAGCTGGAGCACGTGATGGGTTTCGACCGGACCTGGCCCGCTGAGCCGCCACCGGTGACAGTGACCAACACGATCAATCGGGAACAATTCACGGTCGAGTGTCTGGTGGCCGAGACCGCTCCCGGAGTCTATGTTACAGCCAACCTGTACCTTCCCGTCAGCGGCCAAAAACCCTGCCCGGTGATTGTCTATCAGAGCGGCCACTCGACCAATCCGCCGTGGGGTAATAAGACCCGGTTCAAGCACCACGGCGCATGGTTTGCCTCGCGCGGGATCGCCGTGCTGATCATGGACACGATCGAGATGGGCGAGTTGAACGTGACCCATCACGGGCTGTATTACAACCGCTGGTACCACCTGATCAGCCGGGGATACAGCCCGCTGGCGGTGGAGGTGTATAACGCCCGCCGGATGATCGACTACCTGCTCACCCGCGCCGAGATCGACCCCGACCGGATCGGGGCAACCGGGATTTCCGGCGGCGGAGTGACCACGTTCTTCCTGACCGCTCTCGACCAGCGGGTGGCAGCGGGCGCGCCGGTTAGCGGCGTGTGCAGCTCTTCCGGGCATATCGAGGACCGGCTGGCGGTGCTGCACTGCGACTGCATGTACCCGATGAACTCTTACGGGCTGACTTATATCGAGATGGGCGCCCTGGCCGCGCCGCGGCCGATGCTGCTGTGCAACGCCGAAAGCGATCCTTTGTTCCCGATGCCGTATTTCAGCCAGCTCGCCGACGGGATGCGCCAGGTCTATGAACTCTATGGCGCGGGGGATAAAATAGGTACCGCCACTGTCCCCGGCGGCCACGCGGACAGCGAGAGGATCAGGCTGCCGGTCTACGAGTTCTACCTGCGCCTGTTCCTGGGCAGGGATGTGAAAGTGACCGAGCACGGAGCGGTGGACACCTCTTTTTCAGTCAGCGAATTGCAGGCCATGCGCGATGGGTTTCCGCTGAATGAGCGCCTGACCAGGATCCATGAGGAATTCATGCCGCGCGCCGTGGCAGTTCCGCAGAAAATGAGCATCAACGAGCGCAACGACAAGCTCGAGCAGCTTGCCGTTCGCCTCGGCGAACGGGTATTCGGTTATTTCCCGAGCAATGAGCGGGCGCCGGCACCAAGCTGGGGCGAGGAGCGCGTTCTCTGGGGAAGGCGGATCAGGGAAGTCACATTCGAGGGCTGGGACGGAATCAGGATCAGCGGCCAGTACTCGCTCCCGGCACAGATTGAGAATGGCACCAAACTGCCGGCAGTCCTGGTGATCAAGAATGGCGAAGATATATCCAGTTGGTTGCGAACACTGGAAAAGCAAGAAGGTTACGACTGGGGGGACCGGGCGGTGCTGGTGGTTGAACTGCTCAATATCGGCTATCGGGCTGTTGATGACTCGCTGGAGCACCAGATGAGGCGCCAGGCGACAATTATCGGACGCAGTTTCGACGGGATGCGGGTCTACGAGATAATCCGCTCGCTCGATCTGCTGCGCTCGCTGGACGAGGTGGATAATTCCCGCCTGACAGTTTCCGGCAGGGGAGCGTTGGGAGTGAACGGTGTCTACGCGGCCCTCCTTGCCGGTGGTGAACCGGTCAAAGCCGTTGTCGAGTCACCGCCCGCCAGCCATACGCAGGGACCCTACTATCTGGGTATCCTGCGTGAAACGGATATCCCGGAGGTGCTTTCGCTGATGGGACCCCGGTTGAAAGTGATCGGCGAGGTTGATGCCGGGCTGGAAAATTATCTGCTTCATGCGGGCGCAGGTGACAGATGGCGCCGCACTACGCTGCAGGAAGTGCTCGATTAGAGAAGCTGTAAGGACGGGGGCCGGCACGTTCATTGCTTTTCGCCGCGGGAGCGGGATGGGATTCCACTGGCGGCTCCGGCAATGAACGTGCCGGCCCCCGTCAAGCTGAGTCTTAAAATATCCGGATTTTGGTTTCGCAACGTCGCACATGAAAAAGAGACCGGTTCCTCGATGGGGCCGGTCTCTTTGGTCAAGGCGGTCGATATCTAAGGACTGTTGCATACACCGTCACGGATATCGAGCAGCAGATCGATCACGTCGGCTATCGATAACTGGCCGTCACCATTGTGATCGGCGCGTGGGTCTGATGAGTTGTTACGCTGGATCAGGATCAGAGAAAAGATATCGATTACGTTATTTCGACCGTCGCGGTTGATATCGCAGATCGGTCCCAGGGGACGGATATTCTCGGGTGGAAGACGGCTTGCTCCGGCACCGGTCACCACCCAGATCGAACCATCCGCAGCCACGGCGACAGCGCTAGCCCAGATCCATCCGGCATGGTCTTCACCTGTGTAACCGGCATCCTCAACTGTGTATGTGTCCCAGTTACTGCCGCTGAACACGCTGAGTCCGCCCCCGTTAGTGGCGAACCACATGTTGCCGGAACTGTCCACCGCCATCCCCCAGATATTATCGCTTCCGAGCCCATCGCTGGTGGTGAATGTTTTCCATTCGCTGCCGTCGTAACGCACCGCGCCCTTGCCCCGTGTTCCGATCCAGAGATTGCCGTCCAGGTCCTCCAGCAGCACCCTGACCTGGGTAGGTGTGTCGTCGTCACTCAAGTCGGTTGTCGTCCAGCCGTCCTCGGGGTTGCCGTAGGTCACTCCCATGGTCCTGTTACCGAGCCAGACAGTGTTTTTCGAATCGACATATACGTAGCCCAGGAAATCTTCGGCCAGTCCGTCAAACCGCGTCAACGACGACCACTGGACGCCATCCAGTATGCCGAGTCCAAGCTGGGTGGCGACCAGGTATTTGCCGGAGTATTCGGCCACCATGAACGTGTGGTTGTAGATGAGACCGTCCGTGGAAGAGTAGCCGTACCAGGAGGTCCCGTCGTAGATGGCCAGGCCGGAACTGGCCTGACAGAACCAGATGCGGCCCCTGGAGTCGATGAAAATGTTTTTGATCGGGCTGCCGTCGAGGCTTGAGTTCACCGGGGTGTATTTGGTAAAGTATGTCCCGTTGAACATCGACAGTCCAATGCCCTTGGCCCCGATCCAGACCCGGCCCAGTTGGTCGACAGCAACGCTTTTACTGTCGTTGGACACCATCCCGTCGGCCGTGGAGTAGTTGATGAAAATCCCTTGCGCGGCCAGGGGATGGCAGAATCCCAGCCCCAGCAGCAGACAGGTAATCGTGCGGCGCAATATCAACGGTCCCCCCGCGTCGACAGGCTTGCAGCATAAGGCATAAACAGATGCATCAACATTATGCAGTAATTCGGCCCCAAAAGTCCAGCAGTTTGAAAAGACTTGTCAGAGTGTCGTCCTGACACAAATCCAACAATTGGTTTCAAAAAAAAGGGGGCTGCCGGACGGCAACCCCCTGGGTGAAAAATCCAGGTTATCTCTGAACGGTTTTCAGGCCAGCCTGGCATGGGCCTCGCGCAGCATCTCGCGGACCGGGAGGCCGCGCTTGCAGACCTGCTCGCAGAGTCCGCACTGTTCGCAGGCCGCGCCGTTGCATCCTGAATCGAGCAGGCCGTACTTGGCGCGCGCGTAATCCTTCAGCCCGTAATCGGTGTCGTACATCCGGTAACGCAGCACCCTGCGGATTTCCACGCCGCCGGGGCAGACACCCGTGCAGCGGTCGCACATGCTGCAGTAGCTGCCGCGCTGACTTGCCCAGTAGCGGTTTTCCAGGCCGCGGTCGATAAGCCCGAGCTTGGTTTCGAGGATCCCGTGGTAGAAATCCGCCGACTGGAAACTGCCCATCGAGGCCAGCACGGTGTGGGCGTGCTCCGGTCCCACCATCGAGGTGCAGCGGCTGGTAACCTGGGCGACAATCTCCGGCGTTTTGCCCTCGGCCCCGCGCTTGGGCAGGCCTTTCATGGTCATGAGCCCCATCCCCGCCTCGACCGCCTTTTGGGCCGCGTCCAGAAACGTGGGGTTGTCGGCGTCGGCGTAGCTCATCAGGGTCACGTCGTAGTAGCCCAGCTCGCGGGCCTTGTTGAGGATATTGGTCATGTCGCTGTGGCAGGAGAACCCCATCCAGCCCACCTTGCCCGCCTGCTTGGCTTTCTCGAACGCCTCGGGGATCGAGGGGTCGTCGATATCCTTCAGATTGTGCATCGGCGGCACCAGCATATCCACATAGTCCGTGTTGAGTGCC
>VRUH01000054.1 GCA_019456185.1 Candidatus Glassbacteria bacterium
CAGGTGGACAAACAGGTCCGTGGCCAGACCCCCGCTGTAGTCCCAGAACAGCCGCCACTGAAAAAAGCGGCGCGGGTCCCAGTCGTGCTGCGGTGCACCGGCAAGGAACTCCGGCCAGTTTACCGTCTTCGGCGAGGCGTCCGGCGGGATCGGGTAGTAGCAGGCGGACTGGCTGTTCTGCCGGTACATTTTGGCGTCCACCATCGCCACCTTGCCGATTCGTCCGCCGCGCAGCAGGTCGCGGGCTTCCTGGACCGCTGAGGTAGACAGGTACTGGCTGCCGACCTGCACTTTCAGACCGCTTTTTTTGACGGCGCGAAGCATCTCCTCGCCCTCGGCCGGCTTATGGGTCAGCGGTTTTTCGATATAGACATGCTTGCCGGCATCGAGGGCGTCGAGCAGGACACGCTTATGCTGGTGGTCGGGGACCGCCACCACGACCGCGTCCAGATCCTTGCGATCCAGGATTGTGCGGTAGTCGCCGGTGGTCGAGATAGTCCCCTCGGTAAGCTCGTTAGCATTAACCAGGCGGCCCTGGTAGAGATCGCAGGCGGCCACGGTTTCTATACCCGCTATTTCCCGGCTGCCCTGCAGCAGTTCCACTCCCCGGATGCCCACGCCGATAAAACCAACGCGAATGCCGGTGGGGGGATTGCCGCGGGCGTCGTTAATCTGAGCCTGGCCGCGGGTTGCTCCCGCGGCTGCCGCTGAGGCGGCAATCATCGTGGTTTTTTCCAGGAATGAACGGCGGGAAATATTACTACCGCTTTTTTGCTGTGCCATCGTAATCTCCTCTGCTTGTTAGTTCGATTACACCTGCGTGCTCAATGTATTGTTCCTCTTTGCACGAGGTTCGGAAAATCCAAGGTTTTGTTGATAAAACTACCAGGCGCCGGTTTCCATGTCGTGGAACAACCTGGTGGCGTTCAGATAGTATACTTTGCGCAGGACCTCGTCGGGAAGGTTCAGGCCGTAGTTCATCCACCAGGCCGCGTCGGGTACGCGGAAGAACTCGTCCTCTGTCTCCAGCAGGCGGAACCAGCCGCGATACATCTCCTCGCTCGGGCCCAGGTCCGTGCCGAACAGGATCCGGTCCTGGTAGCGGATGAAAAATTTGCGCGCCGTGAACGGCTGGCGGCCGATATCCCAGGCCCGGGCGGAGATATCAACGTAAAAATTGGGATAGAGATCCAGCAGGCGGCCAAGTTCATTGAGGTCGTGGCTGAGGTTGCCGACATGGCAGCCGATGAACGTGGTGTTGGGGTGCTTGGTCATTGCGTTGTTGCGCGTAGCCTGGATCGCGGCGCGGGGCAGGACACCCTCCCTGCCGTACACGTTCCAGCGGGCGCCGGAGGTGCCAAGTTCGCTGCTGGCCGTGAGCGGATAGTAGCAGTCTTCCATGTCGCCCACATGGATCGAGACAGGCATGCCCAGTTCTCCCGCGGTTTTCAGGGCGAGGTCCCAGCGCGGGTCATCGATATTGACCCCCTTGGTCCCTTTTTCCCTGTCACCGCCGAAACCCCGGCCCATGTCCTTGTACTCACCCAGGCCGCGCGCACCCATCTCGAACGCCTTGCGCACCGATTCCGCCGCCCGTTTCGGGTAGTCGCGGTCATCGATATCGCGGTCATCGATCCGGGCCCAGACCTGGAAATGCTCCGGATACTTGCCCAGGTAATCCTCGATCGTCCTTTCCAGCCGTTCTCCGTACCCGCCCGAGAGGACCAGCACTTTGCGCACGTTGCAGGCTTTCATCATTTCCACCCAGCGGTGGATATCCTCGCCCTTGAGGTAGCTGTGGCTATGGGCGTCGATCACCGGGTAGCGTGCCCGCAGAACGGTATGGGCCGGGACTTCCAGGCGGCTTTCGGGTTTGAAGTTCTTCAGTTTGAGCGTATCGAAAATACCCAGGCGGTTTTCTCGCTGGGCGGCACAGGGGATAGCCAACGCCAGCAGGGCAACCGTAAGGATAACGGTGAAATATCTGTACATCAGGTCCTCCAGTCAGGCCAGGGAAATAACACTCTGCCGGAAATCTGCGTAAGATATCTAGTTATGGTTTATCTAAAATACCCATCTCACGCCTGGCGCGCTCCAGCAATCCATCCAGCGATCCCTCGTGAAACATCACGATCCCGTTAGCCCGCACTGTCCCTCCGGCCGGGCAGTCGGGTGGCAGGGGATCGGAGTGGATACAGGGGATAGCCGCGTTGGAAAACACCATCCTGGCCGGCTGCCACAGCGTGGCAATCCAGAGTTTGGGGTTATCCACGTGACGCGCTGCGATCAACGGCGGCCGGGCGCGCTCATCCACAATCCGGCCTGGCCCGCTTTTCGGGCGGAACCAGCCCAGATCGTCGAACGTCGAGTTGTCGGGACCGCCCTCCACATTCAGCGCCCAGGCCACGTGACCGATCGGCATTTCTCCCTCGAACGTGGTTCCCAGCTCGATATTCCGCGCTCCGCCGTCGACCCAGACATAAACCTTGGCGTACGTTCCGAAATGGAACCCGGCCATCGCATCCGGGCGAGTGCATACCAGGGTGCGGATCTCGGAAATTGGCGTGTCAGATTGGTTTTCGAGCACCAGTTCCAGCCGCGCGGCCATCGAGTCCGCCTTGACCAGCGAGCGGTAGGTTACACCCGGACGCGGTTCCTCCACCAGGACGGCCTCGGTGGAGTCTTCGTTGTACTGCCAGGGAGTGGTGATCGCCTCCTCGCTCATGTGGCTGACATTGGGCAGGCCGGTTCCCCAGCAATGCTCGGGGAAATTGATCGAAAGATACTGGGTTTCGACCCATGGGGAATACACCCGTATCAGGTGAGTGCTGCTGATCCGCTCGCCCTCGTAAGCTCCCAGGCGTACAATCCAGGTTTCGGCTTTTTCCCGGGGTTGTTCTCGGGCGGTGCAGGCAAGCGCCAGTGCAACAGACGCCATGGTCAAGCTTGCCAACAGACGCATTTTGTTTCCTTTCCAGGCAGAGATTAGTCTACGGTCCGGTATGCAGAATTTGAAAACGGTTTTCCTGGTTAAATAATTTCTTGATTGACAACCAAAAATCAACCCGCTACCATAGGATGACCGCCACTGGGAGGCGCCCGCCCGCCCGCAATACCTTTCCCTCGCGAGCCGGAGCAGGTTGTGATGAACCATCGCAAGATGCTGTCTTTTAATGTCTTAACTCTGCCTCTCCCGGTCGCCGTATTCCTGCTCTCCTGTGCGCAGCCGGCCGGGAGCGTAACTGTCCGCCCTGTCGAGAGCGGCGGCGTCATGGCTGATCCGGGTATTGGCTTTACTACATTCTACAGCTACAAGGGGGATTCGATCAAGATTATTCACCGAAAATGGAGCTCCAGCCGGCAATCGAGAGTTGGAGCAGCGACGGCCGCTACAGCCTGAACCGGATCGAGGTCGAGTAACGACCGTATTTTTAAGCGGCCTGACCGGTTGCGGCCGCAATGGCGAGCGGCACAGGGAATACTTGTGTAAGTTGATAAAAATCAATAACATAACCAGGCATCAGCTTAACTTTCCTCGAATATTTGAGCAGCTAAATCCGCTGTTTCAGACAGTTGCCCGGATTGTATCCGTTTCGATTCGGCACGCACAGCATTTCCGGAGGTAAAATGCAGACACGCAAACTGACAGTCTCACTTGCTTTCAGCCTGGCCGTTTGTCTTTGCGCCGGGCGCGCCGCGGCGGGCGACGGGGATCTCAGGACCCACAGCCAGGTGATCACGGCCGGCGACCAGGAATTCGTGATCGAGGTCGGGGGGACGGATGATCCGGAAAATGTCGAGATCGTGATGGAGAACCTCGGCGATACTCCGGTTGTCAACCCGCGGATCACGGTCAACGGCCTCTACGACTGGTACGACGCCGAATCGATGGCGGCCGAGATAACCCGCGACTGCGCAACCGACGAGGAAAGGGCGATGGCGATCTGGCAGTGGGTGCACTGGAAGCGGTTCCAGCGCTCGCCCCATGATGAATCGAGCCTTCACCCCGTCCGCGCGATGAACGGCTACGGCTACGGAATCTGCGGACATACCTCGAGCTGGATCAAAGCGCTCTGCCGCGCCGCGGGACTCGAGGCCAGGGTCTGGGAGATCGCCGGCCACACGGTCACCGAGGTCTTTTACAACGACGGCTGGCACATGCTCGACGGGAATGTCAAGGTGTTCTATACCGCCCGGGACAACAGGACTGTCGCCTCGATGGAAGAGCTGATGAGCGACAAGTGGCTGATCGAGCGCACGATCCATCCCCGCGACCCGTGGGAGCGCGGCGAGGATACCCCCTGGCGCAACCGGGAATTCGTCCGCTACCTGATTACCGAGCGCGACAACTGGATCAACACCGGCTACGACATCCAGAACCGACGCGATTACTCGATGGCCTTCACGCTCAAGCCCGGCGAGACGCTCACGCGCTGGTGGGGACCGGAACTGGGCAAGTGGGAGTCGCCGGACAAGGGTGCCCTGGCGCCCGAACGCTACGCCAATGGCCGACTGGTATGGCAGCCGGACCTGAGCAAAATTGACCTGCTGGACTACTGCCAGTACGAGCCGTTCCACAATATCACCAGCACCGACCGCGACGGCCGTCTGCCCGAGGTGCACGTTGACCGTCCGCAGGACGAGCTCTACGACCGCGCCTCGCGCTTCGACCTGGTGATCGACAGCCCCTACCCGATTATCGGCTCACGCTTCTGGGGCGGGATTGTCAAGCACGGCGACATGGCCACAATCGGTTTCGCCGGGCCGGGCTGGGGCAGCGGGAGCGAAGTCTACAATTTCCGCTGGGGCGAGGGCGCAAAAGAGCTGGAGCTTTCTCTGGACCCGGCCGTGATGAAAAACGCGCCGCTCTACTCCTACCGCCTGGTGTTCCAGTTCACCGATTCCGCCAAAAAGGAGCAAAGCTCGGGGCTGGAGTGGTTCAAAACAGTTACCGACCTGCAGGTATCGCCGCACAGCCTGCCGGCGCTCAGCCTGGGCCGCAACGTGGTCCGCTGGCGCGACGAAAGCGAAAACCCCCGCAAGGTACGGATAACCTGCAAATGGCGCGAAAGTTCCGATAACTCCCCTCCGGGCATTGTCAGCAAATCGGACTGCCCGGCTTCGTTCGCCTCGCTGATGCCCACCCTGCGCTGGAAAGCCGCCCGTGACTCGGACAAGGGCGATTCCGTGGCCGACTACCAGGTGATGGTCAGTCTTCGTCCCGACTGCCGCTGGCCGGTGAGCATGTCGCTCTACCGCAACGTGGGCGGGCCGAGGTGCGAGTGGACCGTGCCGGAATCGTTCCTCAATCCGGGTACAACCTATTACTGGCGGGTCCGCGCCCGTGACAGCAGGGGTGCGGTGGGCGATTGGGGCGAGATTTTCAGTTTTTCCACAACCGGAACCGCCGGAGCGGAATAGACCGGCTTGACTTGTAAGGGAGGCCAGATGCGAAGTTTTCCAACCCGGACAATGGTGGCTGCACTCTTATGTGCGCTTTGCCTGCTCACTCCGCTCGCGGCGCAGGAGATAAATGTCGAGACAGCGTCCCTGGATATCGAGATGGTCCAGCGGTTCCTGGAACATGAGGCCGCGAAAACCACCGCTTACTCGAAGTCGCTGGTTTCGAGCAGGGAAGCCATTGAAGCCAACCGCGAACGGCTGTACCGCGAGTACATGTACATGATCGGTCTCGATCCACTGCCGCCGCGGACCCCGCTGCACGTCACGACCGTGCGCACTGTCGAGCGTGATGAGTACACGGTCGAGGTCCTCCATTTCCAGAGCATGCCCGGCTACTACGTTACGGCCAATGTCTACGTTCCCAAAAAAGGCGGAGGGCCGTTCCCGGCGGTGGTCTGGGGGCCGGGCCACAGCAGCGGGCCGTACGGGGCCAAGGCGCTGCGTCAGAACTATGCGATCCCCTGGGTGCGTAACGGTTACGTCTGCATGATTGTCGACCCGGTCCAGGTGGCCGAGGTGTTCGGTATCCACAGGGGCACCAGTGTGCGCGGGATCCACGGCTGGCACTCGCGGGGCTACACGCCGATCGGGATCGAGGTCTGGAACGCGATGCGGGCGGTGGATTACCTGCTCACCCGCTCCGATGTCGACGGGGAGAAACTGACGATCAACGGGGTCTCCGGCGGCGGGCACCTGAGCTGGATGGCCGGTGCGGCCGATAACCGGTTCACGGTGGTTCAGCCGGTGGCCGGGACGGCCGATGTGCAGGCCCATGTGGAGCTGAACCTCCAGAATATGCACTGCGACTGCGCCTATTTCCTCAACACCTACCGTCACGACTGGCCCACCCTGGCCGCCCTGATCGCCCCGCGGGCTTTGCTGATGCATAATTCCACGGGCGACGCCTATTACCCGCCCGAGGGCTACGAGCGCGTACTCGGCCGGGCAAAAGAGATTTTCGGTTTCTTCGGCGTGCCCGAAAAAACGGACATGTTCGAGGTGGAGGGCCGTCACGGATATACCCAGCCCCAGCGCGAGAAAGCGGTGGAGTGGAGCGACCGCTGGCTCAAGGGCAAGATCACCGAGGTCCGCGAGCGCCCGTTCGAGCCGGTCGAGCCACGGCAGCTCGGCTCGCTGGGTGGCCTCTACGCCGAGCACCCGCCCAATATCAACGCCAGGGTCCACGAAGTCCTGATTCCGGCAGCCGAAGCCAAACCGTTCGCTAACCTGCTGGACTGGAAATGGCACCGAGCGCAGGTGATGGAAAAACTGCGCGAGGTGGTGTTCCGTAACATGCCCACCAACTTCGCCGCCGCCCGCAACGAACCGGGCCGGCGGGGACAATTCCTGCTCGAAACCGAACCGGGAGTGAAAGTGGGCATCTGGATCGACCTGCCGGAGTCCGCCGAACGAAAGAGTCCGGCTATTCTGTACGTGGCCTCGCCCGGCGACCGTAACGGCCCGAACTGGCATTTTAACAACAGCTACCCGTTCGACCCGCAGCGCTATACAATGAACTACGTCTACCCCCGGGGAACCGGCCGCGAGCCCTGGGATGAGCACGCTAAGCGTAAGGTCCAGCGCACCGCGGTGATAGTCGGTCGCACCCTCGACGATATGCGGCTGGCCGACGTGCTGGCCGCGGTGGATTTCCTGGTGCGCCACCCGGCCCATGACGGCTCGCCGGTTACCGTAATCGGTAAGGGTCGGATGGGCGTAATCGCCGCCTACGCCGCCCTGCTGGATGAGCGGATCGGCAGGGTGATCCTCCATCGTCCGCCGCTCAGTCACAACGAGGCCCCGGTGTTTCTCAACGTCCTGCGCTACACCGATATCCCCCAGGCGCTGGCGATGCTGGCCCCGCGGGAGCTGGTGTTCCTCACCGGCGAGGTCGAGCATTTCGCTTTCACCAGGTCTATTTATGAACTCTACGGGGCCGGGAAAAATTTCCGCCGCTGCTGGACTGTGGCCCAGGCGCTCAACCGCAAACCATGACGAGGTCTGCCATGCGTGTAACTGCTCTGGTTTTCCCGCTGCTTATGCTTGGATTCTTCTCTTGCGGCCATCGGCAGCAGGCCGCCGCCGATACCAACCCTGATGCCGGGTCAAAGGACGCGCAGTTGCTGTTCGCCGAGGATTTCGAGGACGATAATTACGAGGCGCGGGGCTGGTACGACAACCCGCAAATCGAGACCACGGCCGAGATGGCGAAAACCGGCGAACGAAGCTGCATCTGGCACTGGAAACAGGACGCAATCCTGCCCGGCGGCAAGGGCGGCCGGGTAAAACTCGAACCGACCGGCAGCGTGACGCTCAGCTTCCGGATCAAGCACAGCGACAACTGGCAGTGGACCGGCAGAGGCTACCATCCCCACGAGTTCCTGTTCATGACCACCGAGGACCCGCCGACCCTGGGACCGGCCACGAGCCATCTGACTCTTTACGTGGAGGTTATCGACGGCAAGCCGGTGATGGGGATGCAGGACAGCCGGAATATCGATACTCTCAGGCTCGGGCAGGACTTGACCGCTATCACCGAAAACAGGGCGGTGGCCGGCGCTAACGGGGACCCGGACGGCCACGGCGGCGGTTATTACATGGCCGGTACGGTCCACCGCAACGGCAGGTTCCTGCGTCCGGACAGGGAGTATTTCACCAGCCGGCCGGGCCCGTATTACCAGGGAGACTGGCACCACGTCAAGGCCCGCTTCGCGCTCAACAGTATCGCCGACGGCAAGGGTGTGGCCGATGGGATAATCCAGTACTGGCTGGACGGCGAGCTGATCATGGACTACCACGACGTGATGTTTCGCACCGGAGCGCACCCGGACATGCTGATCAACCAGTTCCAGATGCTGCCGTATATCGGACCCGGCGCCAAAGCGGACCAGAGTATCTGGGTCGATGATATCAGGATTACACGCTGAAGGAAGGACAAAAATAACGGCAGCCGGATTTTCAATCTCTCACCCGTCAGTTCAGGAGTGAAGAAATCAATGAGCAGACTCGTCAGTATCATCGCCGCTCTTTGTACAGTCGTATTGTGCAGCGCTTCCGGGTACGGCGACAATCGCACTGTCCCCGGCGAGGTGACCACCCCCTTTCCCACGATCACCAATCTGGCGGTTGAATGGCAGCTGGAGGGCGATGACGACGAGGACGGTCGCGTGCGTGTCTGGTACCGCCAGGCCGGAGGCGGAGAGTGGACCGAGGGCATGCCGCTGCTGAGGATTCCCGCTGGCAAAGGCCGCACCACCCAGCGCCCGTTTCACTGGGAGAACCGCCACTCAGGCAGCCTGTTCGACCTCAAGCCCGATACCGAATACGAGATCAAGCTGCAGCTTCGCGACCCCGACGGCGGCGACGCCGAACAGACCGTGACCGCCCGCACCCGGGCCGTGCCTCGTCCCGCGCCCGATGGCAGGGTGATCAAGGTCAACGCGCGGAATCTCCGGGATTCGCTGCTGCTGGCCATGCCCGGCGACATTTTCGAGCTGGCGCCCGGCTATTACGGCCACGTTACCGTCCGGCGCAGCGGGCAGCCCGGCCGCCCGATCGTAATCCGCTCCGACCGCAGCCACGAGGTGATCAACAGCACGTTCGACAGTTTCGATTTCGGCGGCCAGCGCTACGTTATTCTCGACGGGGTTACGGTCAACGGCAGTGTCAACCTGCTGCGCGCCCGTGAATGCGCCGTCCGTCACTGCACGGTCAACGCCAAGTACGGGATTATCGCCAAGAGCCCGCCGGGCTGCACCAACTGCTACGTGGCCGATAACATTGTCACCTACGTGATGCCCTGGGTGCCGATGGGCATGGGCGCGGGCATGATAACCGGCGGTTCGGGCTGCGTGGGGGAGGGAATCCAGCTTACCGGACCGGGTAACGTGATCTGCTATAACCGGGTCAAGGGCTACCGCGACTGTATCAGTTTCATGGAGGACCTGGGCACGCACCGCCAGGTCTGTATCGACGTCTACAACAACGATGTCTACGTGGGCGCGGACGACGGGATCGAGGCGGATTTCGCCCAGGGTAACTGCCGGATCATGCGCAACCGGATCACCAACTGTTTCATGGCCATGACCAGCCAGCCGGGCCTGGGCGGACCTACCTATTTTATCCGCAACGTGATGTACAACATTATTGACTGCCCGTACAAGCTGTCGCGGGACACGAAGGGCGACATTATCCTGCACAACACCGTAGTGAAGGTTGGCGACGGGTTCCGGGTGGTGCACAACCCCACGCGGGCGCTGTTCCGCAATAACCTGATGATCGGCGGGCCGGGCGGCGGACGGTTCGGCAGGTACGGCAGCGGCGAAGGCTGGGCTGTCTGGTTCCCCCGCACCGGCCACCTCTGCGATATGGACTACGACGGTGTCGGCGCGCACGGCTTCGATTTCAAGGCTAATGTCGGCGGAGAGAAATACATGAGTTTCGCGGCGTTCCGTGAAGCCACAACCGAGAAGCACGCGGTCCAGGTGGACATGGACGTTTTCGCCGCGGATGTCCCGTTCCCCGACCCCGCTGTCCCCGAGCGCAAGCCCCAGGACCTTCGCCTGCGGCCAGGCTCGGCCGCTGTGGATGCCGGAGTGATAATACCAGGAATTAACAGCGGCTTCAGCGGAAAAAGTCCGGACCTGGGCGCATTGGAACTCGGCGGGCCGGTACCGCATTACGGTCCCCGTCCCCGTGGGGTGGACGAGCAGAGCCAGTGGGAGCAGGACTAGCACAAATCAAGCGGACTAAGGTTCAGCAGTGCGGCGGATGCACCGGCCCTGACTGCTGAACTGGTCCGCCGCGGTTACACCGAAGGGCAGATAAAGCTGATCTGGAGCCGCAACCTGATGAGGGCCTGGTGTGAAGTGGAGAATGTCGCCCGGCGGATGGCGCAAAACCAGGGCAAGACGAGAGGCGGGCAGGCACGGTTATTGCGCTAACACCGGTGGCGGAGTCGCGGAGGATGGTGTTTTGGCAATAACCGTGCCTGCCCGCCCTGTATTTTGCAGCTAGTTTGCAGGTCTCGAAGTTATTTTTTCTCCACCCGCCAGATTGTCTCCTGCCACGGGGCCAGCTCGATCTCCGCACCCGCCAGCGGTTCGCCGCTGCGAAGGTCGGTGATTGCTCCCAGGCCGCCGCGAGCCGCTTTCAGTTCGAACGCCACCGGGTCGCCGGTCAGGTTGCTGGCGTAGACCAGGTAGCCCCCGTCACTCTCCACGGCCCGCACTTCCGCTCCCGTGGCCAGGCTGCCGTCGCTGTTCACCGCCGTCACCGGCCGCTTGAGCTTCAGCTTTTCGGCCAGCGGTTCCAGCAGGCGATGGTAGTGGTCGCTTTCCAGCGGTGCGGCCAGGTAATACACGACTCCGTTGCCCTTGCGGGCAAGGATGATCGCCGGGCGGTTGTCGGCGAACTCGGCGATCACCCGGGCGTTACCCGGCTCGACTGTCTGCACCAGCCCGTTGGCGCGCATGCTGATTTCGCGTCCCCGGAATATGTCGGAGTCCAGTGTCTTTATCAGCAGGTCGGTTTCACCGTAGACAATCGTCTGGGTAATACTCTGGTCGTAGTTCTGCACCTGCTCGCCCTCGCCTAAAACCTCGGGCAGTGTGACATCACGCACTGCCAGGCCGAACTCACCCAGGCGGTCGTCCTGGCGGGCGTACTGGTCGAACAGGAAACTTTCGGCGATCACCAGCGCTGTCCCGCCCCGGTTGATCCAGCCGGTAATCGCTTCTGTCACCTCCGGCCGCATGTATTTGGCCGCGGGCACGACCAGCAGCTTGATCCGGTCAAGCTTGCCGTTCAACGCCTGCTTCTCGCTGATAAACCCCACCCGGCAGCCCAGGAACCGGCTGCCCTCCCACACGTTGCGCAGCGCGGAGAGGTAGGGAGTACCGCCCGAGCGGTGCAATTGCGGCGGGACCTGTACCATGTTGGTCTTGCTGTACAGGATCGCGATTTCCGGTTCGGGATTGATAAACTCCGCGATCTCGGGCGCCAGCCGGCGGACGTCGAGCGCTACTTTCAGCACCTCGGCGACCCCGGCCAGCGGAGTGTTCCAACTGATCGGGATACTGCTGGCGGCGAACATCGGGAACTCCAGGCTGTTTTCCTCGCGCCACAGCCATTTGGCGATAGTGGACTTGCCGTGGATGAAATGGAGCAGCAGGTTGCGGCTCCCCGCGCCCATCTCCGGCTCCACCATCGGCTTGCGGTCGTCCTCGCGAAGGCTGAGGAACAGGTCGCTGAAGATATTCGTGCCGCCGGACTCGTTGAGCACCACGTCGTCCACCTCGTTGATAATCATCTCCTCATCGATACCGGTAGTACTGTTGGCTGCTGACAGCATCGAACTGGTGCCCCCGGCGCAGAGCGGGATATCCGGGTCGAGCTTACGGATTTCCTCCTTGCACCACTTCAGGTAATCGGTGAACCGCCGGGTGTTGAAACAGGCCCAGTCGTACCAGGCGGCGCGGTTGACATCCGGCACGGGCGCGGCGTTCCTGGTGGGCGGGGCTGTCAGTTCATCGAACGAACCGTAACTTGTGTTCCAGATATCGTTGACCTTGCCGATGGTCCCGTACTTCTCTTTCAGCCAGCCGCGGAACATCTCCTGGCTGCGCTCGCAGTAGCAGATATACATCAGCTCGTAGGCCATGATGTTGTACATCAGGTCCGGCGTCTGCTTCCAGCGCTCGTAGCGATACTTCATGTACTCTTTCACGGCCTCGCGGATGTGCGGGCTTTCCAGGCAGATCACCACCGTCTCCTTGCGGCCCCCCATCGACCAGCGGTCCTTGATCAGATGGCCGCACCAGCCGTCCCAGCCCACCCGGTGGGTGTCCTCGAACTTGTGGAACGCCTCGTAGACCGGCGAGCTTTCGATATCACCCCTGCTGCCCCCGCCGACGGTATAGCTTTCGTGGACATGATTGTAGGGTGCGAAATAATCGAGAAGCGGTCCGCCGCGAAGGCTGTGCATGGCCAGCAGCATCACCGGCCGGCCGTCGGGATAGCGGAAATATCCGTTGCGGATCGGCAATTGGCCCAGGCGGGGCAGCGGAACCACATAACGCTCCTGCTGATGCAGCGGGGGCGCCTGCGGCGAGCAGGCCAGCATCCGTTCAAGCCGGGCGGATTCACTGCCGCAGCTTTCGATCACGTATTCCAGGATTTCTGTTCTGGCTTTTTCGTTCTGGAACCAGACCAGCCTGCTGCGCACATCCAGACCCAGCCTTGCGCTCTCCAGCGCGATCCGTTCATAGAGCACCTGGTAGCCGGCTGCTTCCGCCTTCTCCAGCAGCTTGGCCAGTTTGTTCCGTTGCTGCTCGGCGCTCGCCTGAAGGCCGCTGATTTCGGAGTTCCATTCTATTTCATTTGCGGGGCCGTAAAGTTCCGGGTAAACGTTACGGTTATCGACAACCACCCGGTTATCCAGCGGCGAGGTCCTGCCGGCGCTGGATTCCGGTTCGGATCCATCCACCAGCCTGACATTGTCCAGGAACAGTTCGCCGCCAGCCCGGCCGAAATCGAGCACCAGTTTCCTGATCGATTCTAGACCCAGCGCCCGGTTTCCCTCCTCCACCATCATGCTCCGCACTTTGAATTCGTAATGGTTCCAGCCCGGGATCATGAACACCTTCCTGCCGCGGTACGACTGCCCCGCCCAGGACGCTTCCTCGTCGTCGGCCATGCTGTCGATAATCTGGATCTGGCCGGACTGGATTCTGTCAGAGGAATTGAAAATGCTGAAGGCAAACACGGCAAAAGAACTCCAGTCGGCAGGCAGGTCGGTGATTTCAAGCTGACGGTTCCGGCGCTCGGAGAGGTCGATCCGCAGAGAACGCCTGCCGTGGGACACATTGCGGTTGGACAGCGACACGGGGCCGCTCCAGCGGGAGAGCGAACTCTCGTTCTCAAAATCGTCGATTACCAGCACTTTTTCCGCACCGCCGCCCGAGCAGTCAAGCATAACGGCAAGGATCAGTGCAAAGACAGGGAAAACCCGCGGTAAATTCATCTTCGCCTCCGCTTGCCGTTAAAGTGTACAGCTTTTGAGAAAACCTGGATAACTAGCGTCCCAGCGGCACGCCGGGCTTGGCGATCTGCAGGATAATCTCCTGGTATGGCTTCAACTCGATATGCGCATCCGGCAACTTTTCCAGGCTGCGCAGCTCGGTGATCCGGCCGAGCGGGTCCTGCCCGGCGATATCGAACTCAACGGTCTCACCCGTGATATTGCAGGCGAACATCAGCCAGTCGCGCTCGCGCTCCACTGCCCGGACCACGGCTCCCGTCACCAGGCCGCCGTCAGGATTAACACCGACGAGAGGCCGCTCGATCCCCAGTTTTTCGGCGAGCGGTTCGAGCAGCAGGTGGTAGTCGGCATCGACCAGCGGCGCGGCAAGGTAGTAGATAACGCCCTTGCCTCTGGCGGTCAGCACCAGCGATGGGCCGCCATCCTCGAACCGCGCCAGCACACGCCCGCCTGGGGCCTCGAGTTTCTGCACCAGCCCGTCGGCACGCAGCCTGACCTGCTCCCGGCCGGCGAAAATGTCGATATTCTCGGATACCATCTCCCGTTTCACATCCCCGTAGACCACCGCGTGGCTTAAACTCTGGTCGTAATTCTGCTGCATCTCGCCCCGGCCCAGCACCTCGGGCAGGGTCACGTCGGTGACTTTTACTCCCAGCCCGGCGGTCAGGTCGTTGGGACGGGCGTACTGGTCGAACAGGAAGCTCTCGGGGACCACCAGCGCGGTGCCGCCGCTCTCGACCCAGCTCAGTACGCGGCGGGCCGCCTCGGGACGGATATACTTCGCCGCCGGGATAATCAGCAGTTTGAATTTGTCTAGCTTGCCCCCGGTAATCTGCCGCTCGCTGACAAACCCGATCCGGCAGCCCAGATAGCGGCTGCCCTCCCAGGTGCCGCGTAGCGCCGCGAGGTAAGGCGTACGGCCCGCGCGATGAAGATTCGGCGGCACCTGGACGATACTCGTGCGGGAGTAGAGGATCGCCACTTCAGGCTCAGGTTCGCTGAACGCGACTATCTCCGGGGCCAGCCGGCGTACGTCCAGCCCGATTTTCAGCATCTCGGCCACTTCGGGAAGGCTGATCTCCCAACTGTGCGGCACGCTGCCGGAGTTCATCCGCAGGTACTCCACGCTGATCGTGCGGCCCCACCAGAACTTGGTAATCGACGATTTACCCTTGAGGAAATGCAGCAGCGTATTGCGGCCGTGGCCGCCGGCCTCCGGCTCCACCATCGCCTTTTTCTCGTCGCTCAGCGAGGTCAGCAGGTCGGAGAAAATATGGCTGTGGCCGCTTTCGTTGAGGATCACGTCGTTGACCTCGTTGATCATGATTTCCTCGTCGATCCCCGTTGTGCTGTTGGCCGAGGACAGCATCGAACTGGTGCCCCCCGATGTGATCGGAATCTCCCGGTCGAGCCTGCGGATATTGGCCTTGCACCACTTGAGGTAGTCGGTGAACCGGCGGGCATTGAACATTGCCCAGTCGTACCACGCCGCCCGGTTGACATCGGCAACAGGGGAGCTGTTTTCCGTGCGCGGAGCCTGGATCTGGGCGAACGAACCGTAGCTCGTACCCCACGTCTGGTTGACCCGCGCGATCGAACCGTGTTTGGCACGCAGCCAGTCGCGGAACATCCGCTGGCTGGTCTCGCAGTAGCAGATATACATCAGCTCGTAGGCCATAATGTTGTAGAGCAGGTCCGGGTTATCCTTCCAGAGGTTGTAGCGGTACTCGGTGTACTCCCGCACCGCCTGACGGATATGGGGGTTTTCCAGGCAGATCACCACGCTTTCCTTGCGCCCGCCCATCGACCAGCGGTCCTTGATCAGATGCCCGCACCATCCGTCCCAGCCCACTCTCTGCGTGTTTTCGTAGTTATGGAATGCCTCGTAGACCGGCGAGCTTTCGATATCGTAGCGGCTGCCGCCGCCCACCGTGTAGCTTTCCAGCCGGTGGTTGAACGGTGCGAAATAATCCATCAGCGGGCCGCTGTTGATACTCAGCATGCTGTAGATAATCACCGGCCGGCCCTGCGCATCGCGGAAATACCCGTCGTGCTGTTTCAGCCCCTTGAGCCTGGGGTAATCCGGCACGTAGAAAATATGCGGGTTAACCTCGTCCTCGGGCAGCTCCACCATCCCGGGGTTCTGAGCGGCCATGATCCGGTGCATTTTTTCGGCGTTCCGGCGGCACGATTCGATCACGTATTCCAGGATTTCGCGTTCTTTCTCCTCGTTCTGGAACCAGACCAGCTTGCTGCGGATATCCATGCCCACTTTGGCCGTGATCAGCGGGATTTTCCAGTAATAAGTCTGGTAGCCCTGCATCTCGGCGGCGTCTGTTTCCCGTTTCAGCTCGTCCATCGCCTCCCTGGCAAGCACTCTCAGGCGGGCGATATCCGGGGAGACTTCGATTTCCTCCTCGGGACCTGTGAGCGAGGGGAACACGAACCGGTTACGGATCACGACCCGGCAGTCGCGGGGGTCTGTGGCGCTCGCGGTCGAGGCCGGCTCGGAACCGGCCACCAGCCTTATGTTGTCGAGATAGACTTCGCCGAGTCCGCGGCCGAAAGTCAGCACAACCCGTCTGATCCCCTCCAGCGCCAGGGGCCTGTCCCCCTCTTCCACCATCGCCTCGCCCAGGATGAACTCGACATGGTTCCAGCCCGGGTTGAGGAACAGTTTCTGTCCCCGGTAGCTCTGCCCGTGCAGTTCAGCCGCTTCGTCGCTGCCGAGCTCGTCGTAGATTTGCAGCCCGCCCATTTCCACGGTCCCGCCGGGGCTGTAAATGTCGAACTTGAGCAGATCGTACCCGCTCCAGTCCGGGGTCAGGCTCTCGCTGACCAGGCGGCGACGGGTACGGTCCGAGAGGTCGAGACGCAGGGCGCTGTTGCCGTGGGCCACTTTTGCGGTGGAAATACTTCCCGGACCGTCCCATTGCTCCAGCGACTGCTCGCTCTCGAAATCGTCGAGAACCAGTACCTCTCCGGTTTCAGCCGATTGCCGCGGTGTCTGCGGGGATGAGCATGCCAGGACGGCGAGAAATGAGCACAGCAGGGCCAGGCAAGGTTTGGCTTTCATGGTATCTCCATCAGGGAATTTGACTTTTCTCCCCGGCCATCGCCCGGGGCTGATCACACGGCTCGGCTTCGACGCCCGGGGAAATGTACGTTGCTTAAGCTGGCGGCCGGCTCGACCGGAAAAAGAGTGCCGCCGGTTAAGGGAATATACTAGCCTGTACCGCAATAAAATAGGGAATGAGTTGCCGGTCCGGAGCCGGCTGAACTGTCCGCGTGCTCCAATGATTTGAATAATGCGACATGCTAGCTTAAATTTACAGGCTGATTGTTACCGGTTTCAATGGGCGGGGAGGGCCGTATTCCGGATCGTGAGGCCCTGATATTTAGAGATTGGCGAGATCGCATAAGGAGCGGATGATGTCACCCGTGAACAGGAAACTTGTTGAAAAAGTGGTCGGCAGGACCCTGGCCGGGGAGAAGGACTTTCCCGTAATCGGCGCATCCCTGGTGCCGCTGCTGCTGGCCGCCCAGGGACAGAGCGTGGTGCCCTGCCTGCAGGGCGGGCAGATCATGCCGACCATGGACAGGATCAGCCGCTCCGGGCTGAACCAGGTATTTTTCAAGAGCGAGGCCGGCCTGGGTTTCGCCCTGCTGGGCATGGCCAAGAGCAGCCGGCGGCCCTCGGTCGGGATAGTGACCTCGGGACCCGGGGGACTCAATACGATCACCCCGCTGGCCGATGCGACCCGCGACTGCGCGCCGGTGGGAATAATCACCGGGCAGGTGCCGACAGGCGCAATGGGCACCGATGCGTTCCAGGGTGCGGACATCGTGGACGTGGCCCGGCCGATAACCAAAAGCGCAAGGTTTGTCTCCAGTGTTCAGGAACTGATCGACAGCATCCCCCGCGATCTAGGCCTTGCCGCCAGCGGTAAGCCGGGCAGCGTGCTGTTCGACCTGCCGAAAGACGTCCAGTTCACACCGGTGGATAACCTCGAAGCCGTGGCCGAGACAGCCGAGTGCTACGAGCGTTATGTCCGCAAGCCTGAGCTTGATACCGCCACGCTGGACCGGGTGATCGAACTGCTCTACGCCAGCGAGTCGCCCTCGATCCTGGCAGGCTACGGGCTGGTGCTGGGCGATGTGTACGGGGAGTTCCGCGAGCTGTTGGAGGCCACCAGCCTGCCGGTGGCCCACACTCTGCCGGGCAAGGCGTCGGTCGCCGGCAGTTACCGCTACAACATGGGCATGCTGGGCATGCACGGACTCTACACCGGCAGCTATACGGTCTATAACTCGGACCTGGTGCTGTCGCTGGGCGGGCGCTATGATGACCGGGCGGTGGGAGATCCGGCGGTGTTCGCGCCCGCGGCCAGGCAGCGTCAGGCCCTGGTGCACGTGGATGTGGAGCAGACCCAGTTCGGCAAGGCCAGGGAGCTGCTGCCAGAGAAGACCTGCGTGCTGGGCGATACCGGTGATGTGGTCCGCTACCTGCTGGAAAATCTCGATCCCTCACGGCTGAAAATCGACCGCTGGCTGGCCCGGCTCGACGAGGTCAAGGCCGTTCATACTCCTCCGGCCAGCGAGTACGCCGGCAGCGAGAAACTGGATATCATCCACCTGCTGGAACAGGTCAATGAAGTGACCTCGGCCCTCTGCCGGGACAAACTGGTGGTTACCGATGTCGGCAACCACCAGATGTGGTCCGCTCAACGGCTGGAGATAACCGGCGAAAACAGCTTTTTCACCTCAGCCGGCCTGGGCACGATGGGCAGCGGGATCAGCCAGGCGATCGGCGTGCAGCTTGCCAACCCCGGCCGTGCGGTGATCGACATCCAAGGCGATGAGAGCAGTTTCCTCTGCAACATGGAACTGCGCACCGCCGCGCGTTACGATATCCCGGTCAAGGTCCTGCTGGTCAACAACGGCGGCCAGTGCATCGTCCATCAATGGACGCAGAACATGTTCGGCGGTAACAACGTGGGTGTGATCGAGGAGTTCGAGGGCGTATCGAGCCGGATGGATTACGTGAGGAACGCGGAGTCTTACGGTGTTCGCGCCGAGCGTGTGGAGTTGAAAAAAGAAATCGGCCCCGCGCTCGAACGGGCGCTCGATTACGATGGTCCCTGTCTGATCGAATGCGTGGTGCCGCACGAGGAATGCTACCCGTGGATCAAGCCCGGCAAAGGTTTTCCGGGAATTCTGGCGGGCAAAGGCGCCGGGCCGCCTGAGACGCTGGATGAGGACGCGGTCGGCTCAGGCACTCACTCCGAGGACTGAATCACAAGACATTCCTTTTTAACGCTGAAGCCCTCCATCCAGGCCGGTGAATGTCAGTGGAGGGCTTTTGCCGTTGGTTTTCCGGTCTGGATTGGAACATCGCTCCGGCTGCCGGATAATAACTAGTCGGCACGGCTGAAACTCCCGCGGCTCATCTTTCCTTGTCTTATGCAGGTTAAGTAATTAGCTTTTTGTAGACAGTGCCGGATGGCGTCTCATGCAACCGATCAACCGCCAACCTTGATGGTCCGATGCGCGCTCGAAAACTTAACTTTCTGATTGCCGTGTGTGGCCTCGTTGTGCTGACCGGCGCGGGGTGTTTTTCGATCCCGTTTATCGGCGGCGGCGGACCGCCGGCTGATTTCGAGGCGGTCGAGGCCGAGTTCGACAGCACCAACGTGTTTGTCGGCTACGACGATCACGGCCGGACGATTGTAGAGATCAGGCTGCTGGGCCAGGAAGTCACGGCTGAAAAGGGGCTGCTGGTCAAGACAAAGATCTTTACGACCGAGAATTTCGAGGTGGTCAATATTTTCCGCGGCCTGCGCAGTCTCAACTACTATCCTATCGAGCGCCGGTTCCACCGCCTGGAGCTCAAATACGGCCGCCGAAATATCAAGATGAAAGTCAGTAAAAATCTCCAGATCAAAGGGGATAAACCGGTGGACGCCACCTTCGAGCACACCGGCGTCTACCGTCTGCTGCCGGACACGATCAGCGTGCTCAAGCTCAAGTTCCAGGACGTGGACCGCTGGGGTAAGATGCCGGAAGATACGCTTGATCTCTGGTATGCGGCCATGGAGGAATATTTCCAGCAGGTCGAACGCCGCTTTCAGCGCAGCACTCTTGTCGAAGCCTACCGCCGTCGCCAGGAAGATGACTACACCAAGACATTCACCCAGTACGACTCGTTGTATGTCACAACCAACAATGCCTATGTCTTCCTCGATAAAGATCCGAACTCTGATATCCTCTATACGCTCAACGCCGGAGACCGGGTGGATTACGGAGTAAGTGACGGGGTCTGGGTGGAGATGCCGGTGGAGGATTCTCTGCACGGGGGCCTGATGGAATTGTTCGAAAAGAGACAGCGGGAGGCGATCCAGCAGCGGGAGGTGCAGCAGCGTGCTGCCCGGACCCGTCGCGGCGGCGGCCGTCTGGCGGAGACCGAGATCGATACCACCCTGCGCTTTACCGGCTACATACTGGACGTGATGGTCCAGAAGCGGAAGGAAGCGGCGATCGCCTGGGAGAAGGAAAACATGATGCAGCCGGTGGATGTGCCGCTGTTCGCCCAGGTGCTGACCAACAGGGAGATTGCCAGGATAGCCCGGCGCGACTCGATCGTAAAAGCCCGTCAGGATTCGATCCAGGCGATAGTGGACTCGGTTGCCGCGATCGCCGCAGCCGATTCGGCTGCCGCCCAGGCCGATTCCGCGGCTGTCCCCGCCGCGGTGGCTGCTCAGGATACCGCAGCTCAGGCTCCTCCCGCCGATTCAGTTGCTGCTGCCGCGGCAGGCAATAAGGTTCAGACCGATTCCGGCGGAGACGGGTCGGGGCAGGTCAGGACGATTATCGGTCCCGGCGGCCAGCAATGGACAGGCAGCGGTCCGCCCCCCTGGGCTGGTAAGCGGAGTGGAGACAACGGGGGCGGCGGCGGCGGTCCGGCGACCCCTCAGCCACCCGCGCAGGATGATCCGGGCAGCCAGGCCGCGCCGGATTCGAGTTCAACTCCCGCCGACAGTTCCGCTGGCGGTTCGGGCGGGCAGGGCAATAATCAGCCGCAGTAGTCGTGACGGCGCTCACTAGCGATGGAGTCCGGATGAGTTGGATCGACAGCCACCTGATCCAGTTGATGTACTGGCTGGACGTGATCAGCCAACTGCTGCCGCTGGTACTGACCGTGGCGGTGATTTTTACTTACTTCCTGGTGCAGGGCTTCGCCCGTAAACTGTCGAAAATGGAGTTTTATCTGGACAGGATCGACAATCACCTGCGGGAAGTAACCTATTTCATCAAGGAATATCAGTCGGGAAAAGGCAGCGGTGATGAATCGGGTGAGCCACGGGAAGAGGATTCCCCGGCCAGGCACAGCGGGACTCAGCGGTGACGGGAGTGGTAAATGGTCGCCACCAGTCCGCCGAATACCAGTAAACCGAGTGAATACGGGGGAAAGAAGGGAATCGTTATCACTCCGACATAGAAGCTGATCCAGCCGATTCGCTCCAGATTCCAGCCGCTACTCTCGCTCAAGACCGTCTCTCCTGCCTGTTGGAACACTTGTCTATCTCACGTTTCAGTTTGTCCGCTTCTTTACTATCCCCGTCCCTGTCGAGTTCAAGGTGGCGTTGCAGCCATTTACGCGCGGTGGAGCATTCTCCCAGCGCCAGATATGCGCGCGCCAGTTCCAGACGCAGGTTCTCGAAATCCGGAACTTTCTCGTAGAGGCTTTCGAACTGGGCGGCCGCCAGCTTGAATTTTCCGTCGCGGTACTCGGCCAGCCCCAGGCAGAACCTGGCTTCGTGGAGATCCATGTTCAGGGTCAAGGCTTCAACGAAGGATTTACGCGCCAGTTCGAACGATCTGTCCTTCAGGTAGGATTTCCCTTTCTGCAGGGCGCGCAGCGCTTTCTGCTGGCGGACCATCTGCTCGTCGAAACCCTTGAGGTCGCGTTCGGTGTCGTCCGGGGCCGCGCACGCGGGCTGGACGGAATACAGCACGGCTAACGCCAGTCCGATTCCGGCGAGAAATCCGAGTATTCTGCGATTGCTGCTCTGCGTATCGGCCATCGGCATACCCCGCTGTAGGCTACTGTATATTTATAATCTAATATTTCCCACGTCAGAGTGAAAATATTTTTAAGGATTTATTTTTATTCATCCGGATGCGGACAGGGCTGTGCCTTTTCAAGTCCTTGCCCGTTAAACTGTCAGGATGTTATTTTAAAAGTTCGATCATTTTCCAATTTTTCCCATATCGGCCATGCTTTCCAACAGATTATTGCATAACGCCGTTCTGATGGCGGCGGCGCTGATGCTCCAGCTCAACTGCTCGGACTGGCGCAACCGCCAGAATGAGTACCGGGAAGCCGCGTTCCAGCGTTCGCAGCAGGACTGGATGAATTTTACGGGCCGCGGACTGGGCGATATCCCCGCCGACTCGCTGCTGGCAATCCTGTCGGACATGGGTATCGATCAGCGCCTCGAGCATCTTGCTGATTCACTGGCCGAGATCCGGGTTGAGCTGGCCAGGTACGAGGACATTCTGCTGGCCGCCCGCGACATGCTGGCCGGTCCGCAATCGGAGCGTCCGGAAGCGGAGACGGATGAATATTTCAGGGCGGTACGTTCTTACCGTCGCGCCGAACGCACGGCCGCTGGTTTCGAGGCCGAGCTGGATTCCCTGCGCGAGGGACTGGCCGCACTCGAACGTTTCAGGTTCGGAACCGCGGAGTCCGGCCCGCCGGAGGTCCACTGGACATCACCGGCACTGGTGCCGGTGCGGGAAGCCTGCACAACCTGCCATCTGCCGATTGAAAATCATGGTCGAGTGATGCTTTACCCCGGCAAGGGTGAGGACACGGCGTTCCCCGAGGTGATGGCGATCCACGACCACCGGCGCTTCGGATGCACTGTCTGCCATGCGGGCGCAGCGGGGTCGCTGGATTTCAGGGCCGCCCACGGACCGGATCATCTTCTGCGCCCGTTCCGTCCCGGAAAACTGGCCCTGCGCTCTTGCGGCATCTGCCATGCTGACCGCTCTCCCCTGATCAATTCTTCGGTCGCTTTCGGCTGGCCGGCTGCTTGCGCAGGCTGCCATCAGGACCATACTCCGGCAGCGCTGGCCGACTCCTCGGATAACTCCGCGGTGACTTTTCCCGTGCCCGAGGATGAACTCCGCACGTGGCTGCTGAGGCACTGGGCTCAAAAACAGGAAATAGTTCCCGGGCGCGATGAGTTCGAGGAGGCGCTGGCGATGCTGGTTTCCGGCGATGTGCGCAGGCTGGCGGTTGAAGAATTTCTGGGCGGTAACAAGCCGGCCGGCTCTGGAGCCTCTCCCGCCGACAGTGCCTCTGTGCCGGTTGAGGCCAGCTGCCCGCGCTGCGGCCGCACCTACGGCGTTCAAAGCGGCCGGGGGGAGATGTACTGCCCGGTGGACGGCGCTTTGCTGATCGGAAGCAGGAACAGCCAATGAACTGCATTTTCTGCGGTATCGAATTGCCATCGCCGGACTTCCGCAAAGCCGCCGCTCTGGGCGACTGCTGGCCAGTGTGCTCCTCCTGCGCCACGGCATCCGGAGGCGCCCGGCCCGCGCCCCGTCAGGAACTTCTGCGGACACTCTACGCCGCCGGCCGGACAATTTCCTCCTGCGCCGGCTGCGGCACGGCGGGAGGCGGGCTGGAAATCCATTTCCTGCTCCCGGTTTTGGCCGGCGGTGAGCCGGGCGACGATAACCTGCTCGTGCTCTGTTCTTCCTGCCACGAAAAAGTCCACCAGGGGGCGGGGATCAAGGTCGGCGCAAAAATTCAGCGCAAGCCTCCGGAAGAGGACCGATGAACGGATCCGGCAGCAACAGCGACAGCGATATCCGTCGCGCCATCCTGGACAGGCTCTACGAGGCCTTCCGCACGGAGGGACTCTACCGGGGTGTGGTCAGCAAGAAAGTTATCGGCGCCGAATGCGGAGTGCAGGGAGTGGTGCTGGAGCGCAATCTTGAGTACCTGCTGGACCTCGAGTTGATCCGCATGCACAAGATCGAGGACCTGGTTTCGATATCCACCCGCGGTATCGACTACCTGGAGCGCGAGCAATACCGCAGTCCCGCTCAGGATGTCACAGACTCACTGGCCCGGATCGAGAATCTGCTGGCCGGCATCCTGGAGCAGCTGAAAAAAACCAGCTGAGCTTATCCCGACTGGTTGTCCGCCCTCAAGTCCGCTTGACACAACTGTCTAAGAGTACTATATTTACCCTCCATTTTTTCGGGACTTTTTGCGAAAAATACTTGCGGAGTCGTGCGCTTCTTGCACTCCCGCGGCAGCCGGTTAAACAGGCTGGACAATTTCAGGATAATTTTTTCAGTTGATTTAAGAGGTGTGAGCATGGAGAAGATCAAGGTCGGCGTGCTGGGTGCGACAGGTGCCGTGGGTCAGCGGTTTATCACCCTGCTCGAGAACCATCCCTGTTTTGAATTGAGCGAAGTGGCCGCCAGCAAGCGTTCCAGCGGTAAGACATATGAGGAGGCCGTGGCGGGCAGATGGAGAGTCAGCGCGGATATCCCCGAACGGGCCAGGAAGATGGAAGTCAAGGACGTCAAGCCCGGCCTGGACTGCCGGATCGTGTTCGGCGCGATGGACGCCGGGCCGGCGGGTCCGGTGGAGGAAGAGTTCGCCGCGGCCGGGTACTACGTGTTCAGCAACGCCCGCAGCCATCGCTACGACGACGACGTGCCGATCCTGCTGCCGGAGGTCAACGCCGAGCACGCCGGGGTGGTCGAGCACCAGCGGAAGCAGCGCGGCTGGGACGGGTTTATCGTCACCAACTCCAACTGCTCCACCATGGGCCTGGTGATCCCCCTGCGCCCGCTGGATGTCGAGTTCGGCCTGGAGCAGGTTAACGTGGTGACCATGCAGGCTGTCAGCGGCGCAGGTTACCCCGGCGTGTCCTCGCTGGACATTATCGACAATATCATCCCCTATATCGGCGGCGAGGAGCCCAAGATGGAGCAAGAGCCGCTGAAGATGCTGGGCACGCTGGAGGACGGCAGCCGGTTCGTGGACGCGCAGATCACGATCAGCGCCCAGTGCAACCGCGTGCCGGTTATCGACGGGCACCTGGAGTGTGTCAGCGTCAAGCTGAGCAGGCAGCCCTCGCTCGAGGAGTTCACCGCCGCGCTGGCAAATTTCAAGGCCCGTCCGCAGGAGTTGAACCTGCCCTCGGCGCCGCGAAGGCCGATCCTGGTGCGGACCGAGGACGACCGCCCGCAGCCGCGGCTCGACCGCGACCACGGGGCCGGGATGGCGGTGACGGTGGGCCGGATACGCCCGTGCAGCATTTTCGGCTACAAGTTTCTGGTGCTGAGCCACAACACCGTGCGCGGCGCGGCCGGCGCCTCGATCCTCAACGCCGAGTTCATGAAGGCCGAGGGGTATTTCTAAGATTTTTCGACATCTGAGAAGTTAAAAGCCCGGCGGACATCATCCGCCGGGCTTTGCTGTTGATCGTAATTCCTAATTTTTACGCACCTTTTTTTACACAACACCGTCCCGTCATACCACGAATTATGTTGGAAACTTCATGGTTTTAGCTTTTATTCCCTTCTAAAAAGAGGGGACAAAGGGGTGTGTGGTTTTGCAGTGGATTAGACGTGTTTCTTGCGGGCGCACACATGGATGCGCCCCTACTTGCATTGGCGAATCAGGTAACGCTTTGTAGGGGCGGACTGAGTGTCCGCCCGTCATGCAGGTGCCGGGATTCTTCATACAGTAAGGTTTAACCTCAAGCCACCTCGTTCAACTCGCCCCGGTCGATATGTTTCCACAGGCCGCTGCGGAAACGGGTCAGGTGGGTGAATCCCAGCACGGCCAGGTAGACCAGGAACCAGCTCCACAGTGCCGCGAAATTGGCGCCGAACCAGTGCACCACCACCAGCAGCCCCGGGATGTAGAGCCCGAGATCCAGCAGCAGCGAGACCCGCAGGAAATATCTGGTGTCGCCCGCGCCGCGCAGGGCCTGGCGGAAAGTGTAAATGAAAGCGTAGCAGAAGTTGTAGCAGATCAGCAGCATCAGGATGGACTGCCCCTTGCCGCGCACCAGCGCGAACGGCACGTC
>VRUH01000055.1 GCA_019456185.1 Candidatus Glassbacteria bacterium
GGGCGACCCGCAAGGTGCTGGCGTGGCGGCTGTCCAATACTTTAGACGCCTCGTTCTGCGTCGATGCGTTGGAAGAAGCGATAGCGCGGTATGGAACACCGGAGATATTCAACACGGACCAGGGCAGCCAGTTCACGTCTGAAGACTTTACGGGCATCCTGATAAATAATGGCATCAAAATCAGCATGGACGGCAAGGGTCGGTGGCGGGACAACGTATTTGTTGAACGGCTGTGGAAGAGCGTGAAATACGAGGAGGTGTACCTGAAGGCCTATGGCTCGATTGCCGAGGCCCGGACGGAACTCGGCAGGTACTTCGAGTTCTACAACCAGAGGCGCCGGCACCAGGGGCTTGACAGGAAGACCCCGGATGAGGTATACAAAGCTACCCTGCCAAAGAGACCGGTAGCGGCATGATAACTGGCAGCTTACCACTTATAAACTGTGAATAACTGTCTAAACAAACCCGGCCACCTCTCAATGACCGGTTCTCTCATTTATGCAGACCTACAGCAAGCCGGAGATTCAGTTTATCTCCAGAGTAAATTGCCGTTCAAGGGAGTGCCCGGTTCGCAGGTCCGTCACTTTCACTTTCAGCAGGTGGCTCCCGGCGGCGTCATGGGGAAGATACCCCGAAATAAGTCCACTGTCAGGATCGATCACCAGGCTGCCGGGCGCGCCCTCCAGCCCGAACGAGAGTTCATCGCCGCTGCGGTAGCGCAGCTGGTAGGGCTTGCCGTTCTCGTCCTGGCTCACCAGGTGGCCGATCGATGCCGAGACCTCCACTTGCGCCCGGTACTGCGAAGAGACGCGGCCGGAGGGAAGTTTTGCGGGGCCGGTGATCAGCGGGTGAGGCATCTCGGCCGCATCCGAGGGCCCGCTTTCCCGGCCCGCGGCATCGATTGCCACCACCCGGTAATAGGGTCTCAGGATATTCCAGGCGTTGCAATAGGTTTGCGCCCCTTCCGTGATATGAAGCAGATTTGCCGGAGCATGCAGGATACCCGCCAGGCCGCCATCGTAAGCGTAGGCTGTATCGCTGGCGGTGAATCCCCGCTCGCTGCTGCCGTAAATCTTGTAGCGCACCGGCTCGCTACCGCCCTCACCCGGTTGCCATTGCAGTCCCCAACTCGGCGCAAATGGATTGGGCATCGCCTTGACTTCAACCGGCACCGCCGGAGATTCGCATTTAAACGAGAAAGATTTCGACCACGGCCCCCACACTCCCTGGGCGCTCCTGGCCCTCACCCGCCAATAATATGACCGGTCAGGGTTGAGCAGTCCGTGGTACGGCAGCGAGAACGACGAGCTCCGCCGGTTGGCCGTCTTGGAGATCAGCTTGTTGAAATTCGGCGACAGCGGCCAGCGCATGTCCTCAAACTCTGAGAGCTGGAACTGGTAGTCGTCGGCATGCTCCACCGGCCGCCACTCGAACGTGAACATCGTCCCATCGGCGGTACCGTTGTCCGGCGGATAAACCGCTCCGGCCGGTCTGGCCGGTACGAGCACGTCAGCGCACTCGCTCCACGAATGCGTGATTTCGACTTCCGCCCCGGCCGGACTCCGATCCGTGTAAATAAAGCTGTTGTCGCCCAGCCTGACTCCTGGCATCGCCAGCCGGGCCATCTGCAGGGTGGCGTCCAGGTAAAACCCTTTCAGGCAGACCAGCGGAGATTCCGCGGTGCTCTCGAGCTCGAACCGCAGCAGCCAGTCGTAGCGCGCCGGATCGCGCATCGGAAAAAACTCGTCCAGGTCGATATACATCCTCACGTACTCGCTGACTGCGCTGGTCCAGATATCTTGCCAGTTTTCGCCATCGTCGAAACTGGCAAGCACGCGGATGTTGTCCAGCCTCGTGTCCCCGCGGCCCATGTCCACCTCGAGCATACCGCCCACCACCGGCCAGGCCGTATGCACGGGCACGGTCACGGAACCGGAATCGGCGGCCAGGTAAAGTCCCGCCCCGAACGGACCGTCCGGGGCAAGCTCCACGCCCCGGGCCTCCACGTACGGCAGGTTGGCCGCGGTGGTCAGGTCGCAGTCATAGGTCCAGCTGCCGTTCATCACGTGGGCGATCAGCCGCCAGCGCTTGTTCCAGAAATAGTGCTCGGTTTCGCTGCCCTGGTAAGCCTTGCCGTGGAAATCCTTGCCGCGCTGCCAGCGCCAACTGACAGCCTCGCCGGGCCTGAGCGTGAAATCCATTCTATGGCTGGTCTTGCCGGGGTGGACCCTGCCGCGCTCGCCCTCCCAAAAGACCAGCGATGCCGAGCTTTCATCGTTCATCCGGCTGTCAGAGTGCAGCGGCCCATAGGTGTGGGTGCGCTTCATCAGGTCGTGGTCAGCGACAATCTGTGCCTCGGAGGCGATAGTCTCGTTGTCTCGCAGCAGGCAGATAATGCTTTCGTCGCTGTCGAGCAGGTGCCAGGCCCCGTCGTAAAAAACCTCGGCGGTGCTGTGCCCGTTGGGATAACCCGCCCGGACCTCGAGTCCCGCGGCGCGCCAGAGGTCGCTCATCACCAGGCTCTCGTTGTAGCACAGGGTGTAACCGTAGCAGTTGTGCAGCTTCACAACGTCGTTGACCTCGTCATCCTCCGTGGTGGCGTGGAACCGGTGGCCGATCTGCCACTCCCACAAGCGGCGCGCCCGCTCTCCATCGCTCATCGAGCTCTCCACGATCGACCAGACCAGCGCATCCAGACTGCGGTAGTCCGGCATGTCCGCCCGTCGCAGCCAGGGGTTGACCACCGCTACGCCGCCCGTGTTGGCGATCCGTACCAAAACGTTGGGTTCCCAGTACTGGTCGTAGGCCCAGTAGCCCACCGGGTCGCGGGTCATCTCACCGTCGATTTTCCCGCCCATCCGGATCGAGTAGACATGCTCCCCGCCGCCGGCGCTTTCAACGTGGTATTCGGGTGGAGAGCCGCAGGTTGTGCGAAGGTCGTCGGCCGCCGGCAGAACGCAGGCGAACAGAAGAGATGCAACGCTCAGAAATGCAGTAAGGCGCATGGTTGCCTCAAAAGGTAAGGGCGGGCAGGCGCGTTTTATGCAGCGCGAAGCAGCACTGGGACCAGCGCCGTGGGTAAAAAGCATAAAACGTGCCTGCCCGCTGTTTCTGGTTTTTGTCTTTCAGGCTATTCCTCAGCGCGCAGACTGGGGTTGTACAGATCGAGGTAAACATTCTCCGGTTCCTCCGGGCAGTTTACCGTGTACTCGCCCGGTCCGTCGAAAGTGAATTTCTTCTCCAGCAGCTCGCCGCCGATCCGATAACCATGGGTCAGCTCCGCGTTTTGGGCAGCTCCTTTGTTGGGCAAACAGTGGGCGTAAACCCAGATCTGGTTCACTCCCGGATTGCCCACGTATTTCAGCCAGATTTTTTCCGCAGCGCTAGCGAGCACAACGTCCTCGTCCATCCCGTAGTGCCAGTGGGCCACCCATTGCGGCACTTTGCTTTTGGCCACGCTTTTCCACGGTCCCTGCGGGCCGGTGGTCGAGTATAGAATTTCGTTGGCGGTTTTACGTGCGTCCTTGCCGGTCAATGTGTTGAAATATCCTCCGGCGGTGAACCACTTAATTGTGCTGCCCGGTTTTGCTGCCACTTCGATCACTGCAACTCCGGTGAGTTTGCGCTGGTCGCGTAAAGGGTCGTAGTCGCCGTCCAGGGCGGCGAGGTAATGTTCGAGCTGCGCCGGGTCGCGCAGGTTGAGCCGGACCTCGCGCACGGTGGTCGGGAACCCGTAGCGGTCGCCCAGGGCGAAGCTCATCCGGTTGTTACCTTCCAGCAGCCGGGTCAGCGCCACTGGAGCCAGTTGCGCCCAGGTGTTGAGCGACAGCTCGGCCAGCCCGCTGGATTCTCCGGTGAATTCGAATCGGATCAGGTAGCCGTAAGTGTGGAGTACTTGCTGGCTGAAATCGATAAAGTCCGTGCGGCCGAAATCGGTCCCGCCGATATTGCGCCAGGAGTGGCCGTTATCGGTGGAGACCGAGACGCTCACGTTGCCCAGCGAACGGTAGTAGACCGTGGCGGCCGCATCGATCTGCTCCTTGTGCATCAGGTCGTGGACCCGGCCGGCGATAAGATACGGTGTATGCACCTCGAACACCGCGTAGCCGCCGTCAGGGTCACTGACCATTCCATTGGCGTTCTGGCTGAGTCCGGAACACTCGTACACTCCGCGCTCGAAATCGCCCCAGCTCTCAGCCAGTTGTGGGTTGTAGCTGAACAGGGCGTTGCCGTGGGTCCACCTGGACCAGGTATCGTGCTTACTTTTCAAGCCCCGCGGCTCCTGGTTGAACTTACGGATCAGGAAGCTGTAGTTGAACCCGCCGCGGTTGGGCCAGGGGTGGAACCAGCGTCCGCCCTGCGGCTGCCACCAGCGGGTCAGGCGTTCGCCGGGACGGAGCGCGAAATCCATCGTGTGGCCGTTTTTGTACCAGTGGTACATCGGCGTCAGCTTGCAGGCGGCGAAACTCTCGAACATCGCCGCCTTGTCGTCCAACGGATAGAACGGCTCGATCTCGCGGGTCGGGTTGGTCCAGAGTTCCTTGTTGGTCATGGCGTCGCGGATATTCGCCACTGTTCCGTCCGGCCGGTAGAGCATCCCGCGCAGGTCCACGTCGAAATAGTGCCAGTCATCGTCGTACCAGACCTCGGTGACGCAGTGATGGTTGGCGTCCATGTTGTGGATCCGGCTGTCGCTGAACCCCGCCGCCGCCAGGACGCCGTCCAGCGTGGGACTCAGCAGGCCGCAATAACCGTGGCCGTGGACGTTGAGTACTTTGACCACGTCACGCTCGTCGTAGAACGGAAACGCAGGTCCGGGATCGGGGTCCTCGTAGATTCCCTGCACCGGGAAAAGTCCGGTTGTCTTGTCGGTCAGGAATTTCCACAGCGCCACGGCTTTTTCCTGGGGCGGAAGGTGACGCCACTGGCTGAACTGGACAAACCGGCCCAACTCGGTGTAGTCGGGCAGGCGGTCGTTGGTGATCCTGGGTGTGTGGACCTGGGCGCCAACGAAAGATACGGCAAGCAGAACCACGGCGATGGAGCTAGTCAGTCCGCGAAAAATCATCCGGAGCCTCCGAAATTGGAATCTGCGGCAATGGAAATTTTTGTGGTCGGTTGAATTTACCTATTAATATAAATGAGGCAACCATTGAACCATTTTATGAGAGACAGAACTTGAAAACCCCGTTTTGTAAACGGGGATGAAAAGTTCTCCTGCCGAAGGCAGGATTAGGGTGCTATAATTACTGCATGAGACCGAAGAGAACAAGTCATGCGATATACGATACCAAGTATCATTTGGTTTGGGCACCTAAGTATCGGAAGTTGATATTGCGCGGTGATCTTAAAGACCGGGTAGAGAGTATATTTGAGGAGATATCGCGTAATCATGATTTTGAAATAGATACGATGGAGATAGCAGAAGAGCATGTACACATATTTTTGTCGTTTCCACCGAGGTATAGTATATCCAGGGTAGTAGGAATGTTGAAGAGTATAAGTGCAAGTATAATATTTCGGGAGCATCCAGAAGTCAAAAGAGAGCTTTGGGGAGGAGAGTTTTGGGAGGATGGATATTTTGTCCGCACGGTAGGAGACAAGGTAACGGCGGATGTGATTCGGAATTATATAAAATATCACCAAGAACAAGAGAAAACTCCGGAGCAGTTAGAATTGTTTTAAGATGCCCCGCCTTGTAGGCGGGGTAATTCACTATCGGTAGTAAGCATTAATGCGGAAAGTACGTGAAACAGATCGCTGTAAATATACCGGTCAGCGGCGGGTTTGTACAGCTATTGTCCCACGGGTACGTCTGCCATGTTTATTGCCTGAGGCCTGCCGCGGGTTTATTTTTTTCTCTCCCGGTAAAACAGGAGCGGCCGGAAAATGATCTGTTCAAGGAGACTACCGTTGCATTCGCCCACGAGGTCAGGGTGGGGGCGCTCCTGCTGATCAGCGATTTGCCCCTGGCCTCCGGTGGAATCAAGACCAAGGACAGCTCAAGCAGCATATTCAAGTGGTACACCGGAGACTGCACCTGGAACTAGGACGGGAAACCCTGTCGCAGATCAGGGATGAGTCTAAGTAACGAAACGCAGAACGTGGTAACGTGCGTTCCCGGTATTACCGAATTCAAACTAGCGGCGCAATCCAGCGCGGGAAGATGATGATGAAAAACATCCAGGAGTACTCGGTCGTACCCTCTCTGCCGGACAAACTCTCCGGACTCAGTACACTGGCCGCGAACCTGTGTTGGAGCTGGGACCAGGACGCTATCGAGCTGTTCCGCCGCATGGACCCCCAGCTCTGGGAAACCACCAGGCATAACCCGGCGATGATGCTGCAGACTGTCGACCAGCAGGCGCTGGAGGAACTGGCGGACGATGACGGATTCGTATCGCAGCTCGAGCGGGTGGGCGAAACTTTGAAAGCGTATATCGCCGACAAAAAGACCTGGTTCGCCCGCACGTTTCCCGATGCGGTCGATAAGTTCAGGGTCGCCTATTTCAGCGCCGAGTTCGGGATCACCGAGTGTATCCCGATCTACTCCGGCGGTCTCGGTATCCTGTCGGGCGATCATGTCAAGAGCGCCTCCGACCTGGGAGTGCCGCTGGTGGGCGTGGGCCTGATGTACCAGCACGGTTATTTCCGCCAGTACCTCAATATCGACGGGTACCAGCAGGAGTCATACTTCGACAACGACCCGTTCAAAATGCCGCTCCACCTGCAGCGCACACCTGAGAACGAGACGCGTGTGATCCAGGTCGAGTTCCCCGGGCGGAATGTGGCGGCAAGGATCTGGCATGCCAAGGTGGGCAGGGTGAACCTCTATCTGCTCGACACCAACTTGCCGGAAAACAGCCCCAACGACCGGACGATCACCTCCCAGCTTTACGGCGGCGACAAGGAAATGCGGATCCAGCAGGAAATCATGATGGGCGTCGGCGGGGTCGAGGCTCTGGCCGCGATGGATATCGAACCCTGTACGATCCACATGAACGAGGGCCACGCGGCCTTCAGCGGTATCGGACGAATCCTGAGGCTGATCGAGGAGCAGCGACTCTCGTTCGAGGAGGCGCTGACCGTCGTGCGCGCCAGCGGCATTTTCACCACCCATACCCCTGTCCCGGCCGGGATCGATATTTTCGAGCCGACCCTGGTGGACCGCTATTTCTCGCATCTCTACAGCCGTCTCGGTATCGACCGCAAGCAGTTCCTGGCCCTCGGGCGCCGCAATCCGGAAAACGACCTCGAGCCGTTCAACATGAGTCTCCTGGCCATGCGCCTCAGCGCCCATTATAACGGAGTCAGCCGGCTGCATGGGGCGGTGAGCCGCTCGATGTGGTGCGCGGGCTGGCCGGAGGTGCCGGTGGACGATATCCCGATCACCCATGTCACCAACGGGATCCATATCGGCAGTTGGATCAGCCGCGAAACCGGCGAGCTTTACGACCGCTACCTGGGCCATCGCTGGCGCGAGGACCCCACCGATCAGGAAGCCTGGGACCGGATCGAGTCCCTGCCCGAGGAGGCGCTGTGGCGCACCCACGAGCTGCGCCGCGAGCGGCTGGTTTCCTTCGCCCGCCGTCGCCTGAAACGCCAGTTGATCGAACGGGGCGCCTCCAGCCAGGATGTCGAGATGGCCGAGCGGGTGCTCGATCCCAATGCGCTCACGATCGGTTTCGCCCGCCGCTTCGCCTCCTACAAGCGCGCCACGCTGATCCTGCGCAACGTGGAGCGGCTGACGAAAATGCTGACCGACGAGCAGCGTCCGGTCCAGTTCGTGTTTGCCGGCAAGGCTCATCCCCGCGACGAGGAAGGCAAGGCGCTGATCCGCCAGATAATCCACTTTTCCCGCGACCCCGAGATACGCCGCCGGGTGGTGTTCCTGGAAAACTACGACATGATAGTTTCCCGCTACATGGTCCAGGGCGTTGATGTCTGGCTGAACAACCCGCGCCGCCCGATGGAGGCCAGCGGCACCAGCGGAATGAAAGTGGTCCCCAACGGCGGCCTGAACCTCAGCGTGCTGGACGGCTGGTGGGTGGAGGGCTACGAGATCGAACCCAACTCAGGCTGGGCGATCGGCAAGGGAGAGGAATACGACGACCTCAACCTGCAGGACGAGGTGGAAGCCAACGCGCTCTACAACCAACTGGAAACCGACGTGATCCCGCTGTTCTACGACCGCTCTTCCGATGGGCTGCCCAGGCGCTGGATCGAGAAGATGAAAGCTTCTATCGGCAAACTGTCCCCGGTCTACAATACGCACCGGATGGTGCGGGAATACGTAGAGCGTTTCTACATGTCCGCTGCGGAAAACTGCTCGGGACTGCGTGAGGATGACTACAAGCAGGCCAGGGAGTTCGCCGCGTGGAAGAAAAAAGTGCTCGGCCAGTGGAGTTCGCTGGCAATCGAGGAGGTTACCGCGGATACCGGCCGGGACTTTATTGTCGGCCAGGAGATCGACGTGACCGCGAAACTCAAAGTCGGCGGACTGAGTCCTGGGGACCTGGCCGTTGAAGTCTACTACGGGCCGCTGGACGCGAAACGAAATATCACCGGGGGGATAACAGCCGAAATGCAGCCCGGGCAGAGCGACGCGGGTACGGTCACTTTCAGCGGCAAGCTTCCCTGCCGGCACAGCGGCCAGCACGGCTACACGCTCCGTGTCCTGCCCAGACACGAGCACCTGGCGAATCCTTACGAACTCGGACTGATCCTCTGGCGTTGAACCCCGAAAGGGTGATCGATGAAACGTAAGACCAGGATAATCGGCACCCTGGGTCCGTCGAGCAGCGATCCCGAAGTGCTCGACAGGCTGATAGCGGCAAGATCGCCGCCGCCGTCTACCTGCTGGAAAGCGGAACTTGTGTTAGTGGTGACGTGGTGGTGATGACTTTCGGCGCCCCGCTCTCCAAACGCGGGGGAACCAATACACTTAGACTGGTGAAGCTTTGGACCGACTGTACCTGATCGACAGAATCGAGTTCCGGCCGGATACGGAAACGATCTCCACCCGCCTTCGCCTGGGCGAGCTGGCGGGCGCGCTCAACCTGGAGGGTCTGCTCTCCCAGGCCGCCCGGATCGCCATGCCCCGCGCGGCCTGGGCACTATTCGAGCCGGCGCCGGCGGGTAAGCGGCAGGTCGTGATTGCCGGAGAGCGCCTGACCAGCCGTATCCTGCGGGTCAACCTGCGGAACGCCGGGCGGGTGGCGTTGTTCGTGGCCACCTGCGGACCGGAGCTGGAACAGTGGTCGGAAGGGTTCGACGACCCGTTGGAACGCTGGGTGACCGATGAAATCTGCGAGGAAGCGCTGCGGAGTGCCGTCGTCGCCCTGGAAGCCGCGCTGGACAACGAGATCGAGGGCGAGTACCGGGTCTCGATGAATCCCGGCTCCCTGGAGGACTGGCCGCTGGTCGAGCAGGGGCCGCTGTTCCGGGCGCTGGCGCTGGCCGGTGATGTCACCCGGGCCACAGGGGTCGAGCTGACCGAGAGCTTTCTGATGACGCCGCGTAAGTCGCTTTCGGGAGTCAGGTTCGCATCACCCCGGCAGTTCACCAACTGCATGCTCTGCCCGCGGGATGACTGCGCGGGGCGGAGGATGGCCTACGATCCCAAAGAGTTCGAGCGGCAATACGATGGCGCCGTGCGCGGGACACTGTATGCGGAAACCTGCGGCTGCGGTCACGATGCGGCGGGTTGAGGCCCGAATGCGGTCCGGGTGGCGAGTGTATAATCTGTCAGACGTTGAAGTAACTCTTGTACCAGCCGATAAACCTGTCCAGTCCATGTTCAATCGACGTGAGCGGTTCGTAGCCCAGCAGACGCGAGGCCTTGGTAATATCAGCGTAAGTCGCCTCGCAGTCGCCTGGCTGGATCGGCAGCATCAGCTTGTTCGCTTCCCTGCCCAGCTTGCTTTCCATCAACTCGATCAGTGACAGCAGCTCCACCGGCCGGTTGTTTCCCAGGTTGAAAATCTCGTACTCGAACTTGTGATCCAGGCAGGCGGCTACCCCGTCGACTATATCGTCGATATAAGTGAAATCCCGTTTCATGTGGCCGTAGTTGAACACCGAGATCTGCTCGTCCTTGAGGATGGCTTCGGTAAAGAGGAACATCGCCATATCCGGCCGGCCCCAGGGACCGTATACAGTGAAAAACCGCAGCCCCGTGGTGTTCAGTCCATAGAGGTGGGAGTAGGTATGGGCCATCAGCTCGTTGGCCCGCTTGGTAGCTCCGTAGAGAGATATCTGGCCTTCCAGCACGTCGTTTTCACTGAACGGGATCTTGGTGTTCTTGCCGTAGACGCTCGATGACGAGGCGTAAATCAGGTTCTCGACCTTATGGTGGCGGCACATCTCGAGGATGTTGAGGAAACCCTCGATGTTGTTTTTCTGGTAGGCCTCGGGATGTTTGAGCGAGTAGCGGACTCCGGCCTGGGCGGCCAGGTTGATAACATGGCTGAATCCCGAGGCGGTGAACAACTCTTCCAGTCCCGGAGGGTCGCAGAGGTCCAACTGGTGAAAACTGAAATCGGAAAAAGATTTCAACTCCTCCACCCGGTCCCACTTCAGTTGCGGGCTGTAGTAGTCATTGACAATATCCAGGCCCACCACCCGGCGGCCTTCCTCCAGCAGCCTGCGGGCGACGTGGTAGCCGATAAAGCCGGCTGCTCCTGTTACCAGGATCATCGCTTTCTCCCCAGGGAATTAACTCGATAATGAAAAATCAACCGCAAATATAACTTTTACCGGGCTCAGATCAATCCTGTTGGTCCCGTGTCGGTTCAGCGGTCCGGCTCACTGAGTAAAATGGCTGAGCGGCACCCGGACTACCTCGCCCCGTTCGGCGTCGGTGATATAGACCCAGTCGCCGCGGGCCTCGACATTGGTCAGGTTCGCGCCGAACCCGCTGGCGCAGCCCAGCAGCTCGCCGCCGGGGCTGACGTAATACAGTTTCCCGCCGCCGTAGTGGCTGATAAACAGGTTGCCCTTGCTGTCGGTCTCGATCCCGTCGGGGCCGTTGCCGCCGGTCATCAGGAACACCTCGCGGCCCTCGCCGGCAACCGCGTGGCCGTTGTCGCTCAGCGTCCAGGCGGTCACATTGCGCCGCACGGTCTGGGCCACGTACAGGGTGCGCAGGTCGGGCGAGACAGTCAGGCCGTTGGGGAACGCGAGTCCGTCGAGCAGCTTGTACAGCTTACCCTCGGCCAGGCTGTAACAGAAAACCCGTCCGCCGGTGGTCTCGTCATCACGGTACGGGTCGCTGAAATACAGCTCGCCGTTGGCGGCCAGAAAGATGTCGTTGACAGAATTAAGCGGCTTGCCCTCGTAGCTGTCGGCCACCGTGGTCACTTTTTTCGTCTTGAGATCGATCCGGATTATCCGCTTACCGTCGTACTCGCAGGCATACAGGGCATCCTGGCCGGGATGATAGGTCATTCCGTTGGCCTTGCCCTCGCCCAGGGAGAGCAGGTCGATAAAGACCTCTGTCTCCCCGTCAGGTTTGATCCGGGCGATATCGCCTTCCCTCTTGTAGATCACCACGTAGAGATTGCCCTCGCTGTCGAACGCCGGGCCCTCGGGAAAAGAGAAACCGGAAGAGAAAACCTGGTAGTCGGCCTCGGTGCAGGGGCGGGCCGCCGGGGCATTGTCGAAAGATAAAGTTACCGCGGCGGCTATCAGGCAGACTGCGGGCAGGGCGGTTTTCATCGCTGCTCCTCTCGGGCTTGATAGATGAAAGGTACTGTCGGCATCCATGAACTATTACCAGCTGCCGTCAGGATACGCCTTGATCGCACCCTCGCTGGTGTAAGTCATGCTTGTGTCGATCCGGGTATCGGGTCCCCAGTTGCCGCCCTCGGCGTCCACCAGCTCGATCCAGACGCGCCAGTAGCGGTGGTCGCCGAGTTTGGTCAGGGACGGGTAAATATAGTCCCGTTTGTTGATCCGGTAATTGATCGCGATATCCAGCGCGCTCCAGCCGTTACGTGCGCCCTCGCGGGTTTCGAGCCGGTGGTCCACCCACTCGTTGGTGAACGGGATGAAACAGACCCAGTGGGGCGCATCCCAGTCGTCTTCCCGGATCAGCACTTCCACGTTGGCGTCGGCGAAAACGTACGCTCCCCTGGCCGGGTAATCGATCCCCGCGGCCAGGGCCTGTACCAGCCAGCTCATGCTCCCGCACTGGCCCCAACCGTGGGCCAGCTTGCCGCGCCCCTCGACCTTGCGGTCGTGGGCGTGGTTCTCGGGACCGATCGCGTTGCGCGCCCATTTGCTCACCGCGCCGATCGCCTCCACCCTGCTGCCGGTCCGTTCCAAGGCCTCCCGGTAGACCGGCTCCGCGATTCTGCGGTACGCCCAGATTTCCACCGGATCGTCGAAATCAATTGCCGGGTGACGGTGATTCATCGGCGGGATCACTATCTCTTCGCGCGGAGGAACTGGCGCCGATGGGCGGGGGACAGGCCGGCCCAGCAACTCGAGAGTGCTGACCGCCTGCCAGGTGGCCTGCATTTCGCTCGGCGGCCGCACGGGTGTCTGGTCGGTGGAGCCGAACCGGGCGAACCCGCCGTCGGGATTCTGGACCGAGGACAGCCAGGCCGCGCAATCTGTTGCCGGACGGGCGGCGCGGCTGAGATCGCTGTCGGACAGCGGCAGGCCGATCAGGTGCAGGGCCCGGACAGCATGCCAGGTGTCGGCGGTGCGCGAGTAGTGGTCGCAGTTGTTCCAGTCGTCGCCGTGACCCAGTTCGAACCCGCCATCGGCTTCCTGGCCCCGTGTGGAGAGCAGGAACTTTTTCACGTCTCCGGGACGTTTCGGACCGGCACCCAGCATGTCCAGGGTGGACACGGCAAAGCCCGTGCCCTGCGCCGACGAGAACAGGAACCCGTCGGGGCTGAGGCTGAACCCTCCGCGCATGGCTTTGGTCTCCTGCTGCATCTGCAGCCAGTCCACCAGCCTGGCCGAATCGGGTACGGCCAGTCCCAGGGTTTTCAATGCTCCCACCGCCCAGTAGGTGGTGTAAGTCGCCGACTCGACCGTTTTGCCCGCGTACTCGGAAGCGTCGAACGCGCCGGATTCGCGCTGGCGGGCGGCGATAAAAGCCGCCACGGCCGACGGGTTGTCAGGCTGTGAACCAAGCAGAGCGAGAGCTTTCACCCCCCAGTACGTGGCCTCCAGACTGCTCTGGGTGCCCCAGGGCAGGGTTTTGCCCTTGCCGAAATAGCCGTCCTTTTCGATAAAGCCGCCATCTGACTGCTGCCGCCCTTTCAGCCACGCGGCCAGTTCATCTCCATCCGGCAGGCTGTCGAGCGCACCGAGCCGGGCCAGCGTCTCCAGGGACATCCCCGTTGTGGAGCTATGGGCCGAGTCGCCGGGAAACCAGCCGAACCCTGTCTCGTCCGCGCGGCAGGCCATGATCCAGGAATAGGTTGGATGCGGACCGGAGGGCTCCAGCGTCCGGGGTTCCTGCGGCGGACTTTGCGGTGAGGCGCAGGCAAGGATCAGAGCTACCAGGGAAAGTGCAGTAAATCTCGTCATCGCAATTCCTCCATGTTTTCAGTGTTCGTGCTAATTTTATTTCCATACCGGTGAAAGTAAAGGATATCGCCCCGCCCGCGGTGCGGTGTCTTGCAGAGCGGTGCGGTCCGTAGTATTATTGAAGAGCTTACCATCCCGGCTACAGTGATCGGACACTATGTGTTTCAAGCGGATCAGGAGGAAGGCGATGCACAACATTGTTACGGAGACCGGATTTGCTTTCCAGCCCCGGATTATCTTTTTCACGGCGCTGGCTGCCTGTGCTGTGATGGCCTTTGCCTCCGGTGCGGCGGCACAGTTGCCCGGGGCGGACATGCGCGCCGGCAGGCTGATTGACGCCGATCATTTCGAATTGCGGGTCGAGATCCCCGAAACTGTCGCCGAGCTGGAAGCGCGAAGGGAGGAGTTGCGGCAGAAATTCATGCTTACCGCCGGGCTGTGGCCTCCGCCTGAGAAAAACGCGCTGAACCCGGTAATATTCGATGAGAAGCGGGGCGAAGGGTTCCGGGTGGCGAAAGTCTATTTCGAGAGTCTGCCGGGCTATTATGTCACCGGCAACCTGTACCGTCCCGCCAGCGGTGACGGGCCGTTTCCGGCGGTGGTCTGCCCCCACGGGCACTGGACTTACGGACGGCTGACCAACGGAGAAACAGGCTCGATCCCGGGACGCTGTATCGATCTGGCCAAAATGGGTTTCGTGGTGATCAGTATCGACATGGTGGGTTTCAACGACAACGTTCAGTTGCCCCACGACCACCGGAAAAGCCGGGCCCAGCAGGTGGCCGACAAGCCGCAGCCCTACGAGCCCCGAAAATTTCGGGGCGTATTCGATTTCCCGCGGGCCAGGCTCTACGGGATGTCGCTGGCCGGGCTGCACGTCTGGAACGTCATCCGCACGGTGGATTTTCTCACCAGCCTGCCCGAGGTGGACAGTGAGCGGATCGGCTGCACGGGCGCCAGCGGCGGAGCCAGCCAGACCCTGTTCCTGATGGCCGCCGAACCGCGGCTGGCCGTCGCCGCGCCGGTGAACATTATCGGCGCGGCCAAGCACCCCGGCTGCCGGTGCGAGAACGGCCCCGGCATGTGGGTCGATATCAGCACGGTCGAGATCGCCGGGATTTTCGCGCCGCGGCCGCTGGTCCTGCTCAGCGCAACCGATGACCCCTGGACCAACAGTTTCCCCACCCGCGAAATGCCGATTATCAGGAGGTACTACGACCTCTACGGCGCCGGGGACAAAGTCAAAAACGTGCATATCGAGGGCGGGCACAACTACAACGCCGCCAGCCGGGCCGCGGTCTATGAATGGTTCGCCGAGCACCTCAAGAGCCCAAAACCGGCAATCAGGGACGTCAAATCGCCGGTTCCCGGGCTGGCTAAACTGGGTGATCTGCGCGTGTTCCCGGACAAGATGCTGCCTGAGCCGGCCAAGCGCGGGCTGGACGTGATCGGCGACTGGATCGCTGAGAGCGAGCGAAAGTTCCAGGCCTGCCTGCCCCGCACGCGCCAGGAACTGGATGAGTTCGCGGCGGAATTCGGCGAAAACCTGCGCCGGCTGCTGCAGGTCGAAGTGCCCGGAGACGGCGAGGTTATCTGCGAAAAACTGGGCGGCAGCGTCCTCGGCGGGATCACTCACGAGCAGTTAGCTATCGGGCGGAGCGGGAAGGGCGAGCGGTTTTCCATGGAGTTGATCAATTCCAGCCCGAGGCCCAAGGGCACGCTGGTGATCGCTCGGCCGGAATGGCGCGGAGGGATGTTCCAGCCCGGCGGTGGAGGATTCAAACCGGCGATCAGAAACCTGGCGGTTCAGGCTTACCGGATTGTCCGCGTGGGCGGGTTCGCCAGCGGAGAGCTGATGATTCCGCAGAAAACGTGGGAGTCGTTCAGTTGGCCGGAGGCTTATAACCGTTCCAACCAACTCGAGGGTATCCAGGACATCCTCACCGCCCTGGCCGCGGTGCGCAGCCAGTGGCCCGACCAGCCGGTGACCTTGGCCGGACTTGGCGAGAGCGGTATTCTGGCCGCGTTCGCCGGCGCTGTCGACGGGCGCTGCGAGCAGGTGATTGTCGACCTGCACCGCACCGATCCCGGCTACGACGGCGAACTGCTGAAAATCCTGCCTGTCGGCTCGATCAAGCGGGTGGGGGATTTCCGCACGGCGATGCTGATGCTGATGCGCAGTAAGGTAGCCCTCTACAACGCCTCGCCCACGTTCGACGGGCGCTGGTACACGGAGCAGGCGATCAGGCTGGGGCTTTCCGGCAACCTCGATCTCCACCTGGACGACAAGCTCAACTGGCTGAATGGTCAGTTATAGACTCGATGGGATTCAGTACACGGCAAAAAAAGCGCCCGCCGGACATCCGGCGGGCGCTTTTTTGCCGCGACCCGTATTCAGGCTTTTCTGTCCACCCACACCGGACTGGACCAGGCCAGCTGGTTGTTACGCTGCATCACGCGCACGTAGTACCAGTCGTCCTCGGCCCCGTCGCCGGAGTCCGTGAATGAGAACGAGCAGTTCGAGTTCGTTTCGGCCACGGCCCGGTGCAGGATCAGCGACTCGTCGGGGAACGGGCCGGTGAAAGCCACCGCGTTATCCTCCAGCAACTCGGCCAGGGTCCTGGTTAGCTGCATGCCCGTGGGCTGGTCCAGGTTCAGCGTGATCCTGGTTTCCGGGCCGCCCTGAATCCTCATCACCACCAGGTTGGTAGGCCGCTCGTTGAACGCCTGCAGGCGGCTGGTGTAGCTGCTGAGAACGAACCCCTCAGCCGAGCGGTTGGCGATCCGGTTGCGATGGTCCTCGGTCAGTGGGCCGCTCTGGAAGCCGGGCATCAGTTCGGTGATTTTCCCGCCCTGCACGCCGACTTTTATCTTCCAGTCGCAGATTCTGGGGATACCCAGGCTGGCCCAGGGTCCCCAGCCGTATTCCAGCCGCACCAGCACCGGCCGCCGGAACGGGTCGGCTCCCGCTGCGTTGTCCACCGGGTGTTCGCGGTGGACAACGCGGTTGTTTTTCAGCACCTCCACCCGCTCGATCGTATCCCAGCCCTCCACCGCCACGGCAATCCTGCGCTCGGTGGTAAAGGGCAGCTCCCCGCCCATCGCCCGGCCGTTGACCGCGAAATTGATCCTGATCCTGTCGCCGGTAACACCGTAGCACAGCCGGTTATTGAGCGAGCCGAACAGGGACTTGCGGGTGAGCTCGGGGGCGAGCACCGCCGCCAGCCCCTCGCCGTAGGCTCCCGGGTGGCCCAGGTGGTCGTCCGAGGAAGCGAGCACGCCCATCCGGTGGCCGTCCTTCAGTACCGATTGCAGCGTGTTGGGAGTCCACCGCCCGCCCATCGAATGGCGGATGTAGTCCCACTGGCCCTCGTCGCTTTCGGCGTTACCGTGCTCGGAGTAGATTTCCAGCAGCTTGTTCACCCGCGGGTCCCAGTGTTCCGGGTTGGCTCCCCTGTGGCCCTGGAGATAGGCGGGGTGATGGGGGATCAGCAGCGCGTTTTTCTCGAGGGCGAACCGCTGGAGTCCGGCGAGTTCGTCGTAGTGGGTCAGCGGGGAGTCGTCGTCGGGGAAAACGATGCAGAAATCGCCGAAATGGCTGCTGTGCCACTCGTAGCCGGGGAAGGTGACGAACTCGCCCGGCCGGTGGTAGTCCCTGGTCATCTGCTGGATTTCGGGCCAGCGGCGTCTGGTCATCTCGAAACCCTCCAGCCACTTGCTCTCCTTGCCTCCGACCATTTTGGGGACATCGTGCCACCAGCTGTGCGGCGTGCAACTGAAAAAGTCCAGGTGGCCCTCGGCGATCTCGTATGCCCGGGCCAGCGACCCTTGGGCATAACCCACTTCGCAGTGGTTGTGCAGGTCGCCGAAATAGTGGTTCAGTCCCTCCGGCAGCCCCTCGCCGGCTCCTGATGAGGGCCCCTGTCGCCGCTTTTCCTGTTCGCCGCACGATGATGAGCCAATCGCGCCGCCGGCGGCCAGGATGCCGCCAAATCTCGCCAGCCAGTTCCTGCGATCCATGAATTTGCTCCCTTCCGTTTCGTGAAAGCAGACACCTTTTTGCATTCGGCTCGTGCTGGAATTATTTTCGTGCCGAGTCTTCCGGGAAGTCCAGCATTGAAACCCGGAACTATTTATGTAATATACACGAGGATGGCATGGGCGCAATTTTGCACCGGCACCGCGACGGGACGGAGCTGCCGGAACACCCATCGTGCAAACTCACACTCCCCCATCAGGAGCTATGATGAACTATTTCGAGTCCGATGATCTGAAGAAATTCCCCGCGATCGGCAAGTTCCGTGGCGAACTGGCCCGGAAGTTTTTCGAGTACTACGGCAAGGTCATGGACGAGGACGGCGCGCTGACCCGGCGCGAGAAAGCGTTGATCGCCCTGGCTGTTGCGCACGCCCAGAAATGTCCCTACTGTATAGACGCTTATACCGAGGCCTGCCTGTCCAACGGGGCGGACCCGGAGCAGATGTCCGAGGCCGTGCACGTGGCCGCCACGATGATGGCCGGGATAACTCTGGTGCATAACGTGCAGATGCTGAATAAACTGGATAAACTGGGCGTTTGAGCAGGTAATCCTGCCGGGACTGCGGAGAGATGCGCTTAATGGCCAACGAATCGGCGTACGATTTCGAGACCAGGCTGAGGCAGCACCAGCTGGAGCTTCAGCCGCAGACGGTCGAAACGCTTCAGATCAACATGGGCAGACTGTGCAACCAGACCTGCCTGCACTGTCATGTCAGTGCGGGGCCGGACAGGGCTGGCGAGCAGATGAGCCGGGATACCGTGGACAGTTGCCTCGCAATCCTGGCGCGCTACCCGGAGATCGTCAAGCTCGATATCACCGGCGGCGCTCCCGAGCTGAACGAGCATTTCCGTCATGTCGTGGAATCCGCGGCCGGGCTGGGCCGCCACGTGATGGTGCGCCACAACCTGACAGTTACGCTCGATCCGCACCCGGTAACCGGCGAAAGCATGGACTGGCTGCCCGCTTTTTTTGCCGAAAACAAGTTGGAGGTGGTCAGTTCTCTGCCCTACTGGAGTTCCTATTTCACCGACAGGCAGCGCGGCAGCGGCACGTTCGACCGCAGTATCGAATCGATCCGGCTGCTGAACGAACGCGGATACGGGATTGAGCACAGCGGTCTGGTGCTGGACCTGGTTTACAACCCGGCGGGCGCTTTTCTGCCGTTGGGGCAGGAGCAGCTCAAAAAGGATTTCGAGCGCGAACTGATGCAGAACTACGGCCTGTCGTTCAACCGGCTCTACACGATCACCAACATGCCGATCAACCGTTTCCGCGAGATGCTGGAGCGCCGCGACGCGTTCGAGGAGTACATGGAGAAGCTGGTGGGGGCGTTCAACCCCTGCGCAGCCGGCGGCGTGATGTGCCGCAATCTAGTCAGCGTGGGCTGGGACGGGCGGCTTTACGACTGCGATTTCAACCAGATGAAGGGACTGCGGATTGATATCGGCGGTCCGGTGCATGTCGGCAATTTCGACCTCAAGAAGGTCCTGGACCGTCGAATAGTTTTTGGCGAGCACTGTTTCGGCTGCACCGCGGGGGCCGGAAGCAGTTGCACGGGAGAGATTTCCTGAGCTTTCGGTCCCGGGCTGACGGGGAATTGACACGAGGCGCCGGAGGGAGGGTCTTTTTTACTGTCGGGAGGATCAGAACCTGACCGTGCAGGCCAGTCTCGTTTGGCCTCCGGGTCCAAAAACGAAATGACGGTCGAAATTATAGAGATGGGCCGAGATGTAGGAATCCAGTATCCCCAGCAGCAAAGCAGTGGCGCCGTAGGCCATGTAGTCACCGGCCTTGCGCTGGGCGCTCTTGATCCGGCTGTTGAGTGCCACCCGCTCGGGATCGTCCACTGGCCAGTCCGGCCCGTTAAACTCCTCCAGGCGCGACAACTCGTCACGCATCTCCGCCCGGTCGCGGAACTCGAGGACCATCCCGAGCAGGAAAGCGGTTTCGGCTGCCGCGGTGATTGTCCCCCGCACGGGATGTTCGGTGTAGAACTGGCCCCAGCCGGGCACCGCCAGGCTGCGCAAGAACGCACCACCTGGAGACTTGCGTTCGCGCTGATCCGCAGCCGGCGAGATCGAGGAGGTGGAATCCATGAAGCCCTCGGGCAGCCGGTCGAGCAGTTCCTGCCTGCTGTTGGAGCCGGCTGAGTCCGGCGGTTGTACCGCGTTTTGCGGCCGGAGGACGGAGGGCAGCGAGGCCAGAATCAACAAGCCTGCGGCGCTTGACAAAATCCAGCCGCGGACTATGTTTAAGTAGGAGGATTTAGTGCTGGAACGCATTTTTAAATATACCGTTATGGTGATCGCAGGCGTTCTGTTTGTTGCGGCCTGGAGGCCGGTTGAATGTCGGGCGGCGGACAGCCCCAGGCTGCAGTCCGCCGGTGTCCGCTGGGGCAGTTCGTACTCCTGGAGCCGTTTCCGCGCCGATCAGCGCAGTTTCCGCTACCAGGGAGTCAACAGGCGTAACTTCCGGGGTTCCACCGCCGCCGGTTACCGAATATTCACCAACAGGTCCGCAAACCGCGGGGCCGGTATCAGGTCCAACCTTGCCGCCGCGCAGCGTACTGTCAGGCGCAGTTACGGGAGTACCGCGCGCTACTCCTCCCGTCAGCGGATAATCTCCTGGCGGAAATACGCAGGGCGGAATGTCCAGCGGGGCGCCACGATCGGTCTCAGGAAATGATCCCCGCTTCTCATCAGCCTGCCTCCGCTAATCTACACCCCCGGCCTGCGTTTAACAAGAATCCACACCCGCGCCCATGCACCGCTCCGACCAGCCATCGATGAAAACCGTGATCAGCGCCAGCCGGCGCACCGATATCCCCGCATTTTACCTCGACTGGTTTTTCCACCGCCTGGAAGCAGGCGGTTTTAAGCTGACCAACCCGTTCAACGGCCGGGTCCGCACAGTGGAGGTTCACAGGGACAGCGTGGCCGCAATCGTGTTCTGGAGTAAGGACTACGGTCCTCTGCTGGAGCGTCGGAAACAGTTGTCCGGATGGCCGGCCGTGTTTAATTTTACGCTCAACACGCCTGATCCGCTGCTGGAGCCCGGAGTTCCGCCGCTGGAGGAGCGGATGGAGCAGATGGCCGCCCTGGCGGATATCTACGGAGCGGAGGCGGTTCGCTGGCGATTCGACCCGGTGGTGTTTTACAGCCGGGGCGGGAATCAATACGACAATCTCGGCGCGTTCGAGCGCCTGCTGGAATTCGCCGCGGGGCTGGGGATAACCGCGTGCACGATTTCGTTCATGGACCCTTATCGTAAAATCGAACGTCGCCAGCGCGGTGTGACCGCTTTCAGCTTCGTCTATCCGGACCCGGACCGGATGAGAGAAACCGCCGCCCGGATGGCCTCCGCAGCCGCGGATCACGGGCTGACTCTGCTGACCTGCTGCGAACCGGAACTGGCGGGAGCCGGACTGGAAAATATCACCGCCGCCGGGTGTATCGACCACGCCCTGATCGGGCGGCTTTACGGGGCGAAACTCAGCGGCCGCCGCGACAGAGGGCAGCGCACCGGTTCCGGGTGCCTCTGCCACGAGAGTATCGATATCGGCGGCTACAGGGAGCAGCCCTGCCGCTGCAACTGCCTGTACTGCTACGCCAATCCGGTAATCGACCGAAAGGAACACGAGAGTTGAACAAGATAATCGACCTGCGAAGCGATACGGTTACCCGGCCGTCCGAGCCGATGCGCCGGGCGATGTACGAGGCCGAGGTGGGTGATGATGTCTACGCCGAGGACCCGACGATCAACCGTCTCCAGGAGTTGACCGCGCAAATGTCAGGCCGCGAGGCCGCGCTGCTGGTGCCCACCGGTTCGATGGGCAACGCGGTCTGCCTCGACGTGCTTACCTCGCCCGGCTCCGAGGTTGTCTGCGACAAGCTGAGCCATATCTGCAACTACGAGCTGAGTTCGATGGCCGTGTTCAGCGGGCTTACGCCCCGGGTTATCGACGGGCCGCAGGGATGTCCCACCGCCGCGCAGGTGGCCGATGCGATCCTCCCGGATATCTACTACGTGGCTCCCACCGGTTGTATCAGCGTGGAGAACACGGCCAATATCGCCGGCGGGAGGATCTATCCTCTCGACAGGCTGCGGGAGATAACAAAACTCGCAGAGAGCAAAAAAATTCCGGTACACATGGACGGGGCGCGGATATTCAACTCGGCGGTGGCCACAGGCAAACCGGTTGCCGAGCTGAGCGCGGGTGTCGCTACGGTGATGTTCTGCCTGAGCAAGGGCCTCGGGGCGCCGGTCGGCTCGATGATAGCAGGTGAGCGGGCATTTATCGAGGAGGCCTGGCGCTCGCGAAAACGGATGGGCGGCGGTATGCGCCAGGCGGGGATCCTGGCGGCGGCCGGAATCTACGCGCTGGAACATAATGTCGAACGCCTGGCGGACGACCATGCAAACGCCCGCAGGCTGGCTGAGGCCCTGGGCGGCATGGAGGGTCTCGAAGTTGACCTGGAACAGGTGGAGACCAATATCGTCATGGTCTGTACCGCGCCGCCCGCGCCAGATGCGGTGGAGTTGTGCGGGAGGCTGAACGCGGCCGGAGTGCGGGTCGATCCGCTGGGGAAAAATCTGACCCGGCTGGTCACCCACCTGGACGTATCCAGCGAGGACATCAGCCGGGCCATCGATGCATTCAGAGCGTCTGCCGGGAAAGCTTGAGAATTCAGTCAGTTTTCTCTGATCCTGATCGAGCCGCCCGAAGCACGCAGGCTGAGCAGCGGGCCTCCCTCGCCGATTTTACCTTCCAGCCGGTTCCGTTTCTGAGTTCCGGATGCGACCAGGACGGCAAAATCTGAACTGACATTGCCGCCGGATGTCTTGGCATCGAGATGAGCACTGCTGCCGCGCGGCATGCTGAACGTGATCCCGCCGCCGGATGTTTTAAGCTCGCTGTCGCCGGTGGGAGGAGTAACAAATTCCACTTTGATGCCGCCCCCGCTTGTCGTGGCCGTAATCGAACCTTCGTGATGCTCTGCAGTTATACCTCCCCCGCTGGTATGCAGATCGATCCGGCCGTTAGAGTCCTGCAGATGGATTTTTCCACCGCTGGTTTGCAGGCTGCCGTCACCGGTAATCCGTTCTGCATTGATCGAGCCGCCGGAAGTTTTGCCGGTAAATGGGCCGTCGACAGAAGCCAGGCTAATCCCGCCGCCTGATGTTCTGGCATCAAGGCTGCCGCTGATGTTTGCACAGCTTATCGAGCCGCCGGAGGTGTGTACCGCCAACGCTCCATCGATGCCGTCGCAGGTGATTTTACCTCCGCTGGTTCTGGCCTGGAGTTCTCCGGCCAGGTTGCGGAGATCGATACCCCCGCCGCTGGTTTTGAGGTCGGTACCGGTTTCACGGGGGGCGATCACTGCAATCTTCAGTCCGGGAGCTTTGCCAGATCCGATAATACCAAGCAGCTTGTCCGTTTTCTTCCGCTCGACGGTAATCGTCAGACCGTCCCCCGTGCTGGCGAAATCGACCTGGTAGTATTCCTCGATTGACTTTTTACATTCGATAGTGACGGCGTAAGTGCTGACCTCGGCACCCTCGACCTTGATCTGGCTGCCCGATGTGATTACGGTAAGCTGCCCGCCGGGACGAGCCGGGAAGCTTCTTTCCAGCCGGTCCGCGCACAGCAGGTCGCCTGCGCTGAGATTGAGGCAAACCAGGATACTGAGTATCAGGCCACTGATGATTTTCATTTTTTCCCTCTGGTTAGAATTGAAAGCAGAATAGGCCTCATAACCTGTTTGACGCTGTGCTGCCGGTTACGGTTTCATTTTTTCCCTCTGGTTAGAATTGAAAGTAGAATAGGCCTCACAACCTGTTTGACGCTGTGCTGCCGGTTACGGTTTCATTTTTTTATGCGCCTGTTCGTTCTTGCCAGCGGCAGGCTGGTTTGTTAGCTTATTGAACCTTGCAGATTGATAAGCCAGTGGTTAAGCACCTTGCGGAGAGGTGTCCGAGTGGTTGAAGGAGCCGGTCTCGAAAACCGGTGACGGTTCACGCCGTCCCAGGGTTCGAATCCCTGCCTCTCCGCCATTAATAAATAAAGCCTTAACCTGTAACGGGTTAAGGCTTTTTTATTTTGACAGGGTGCCCAATTCGAAGTTTTAAATCCGCATTTTGGGTAAGATAATCCCTCCCCCCTTCGGCACCAACTGAATTTAAAAGCCTAACCCTCAAAGAATTAGGCTTTTTACCTTCGGCACCGGGTTCGTCTGAGGTTGGTTTTTGAGGTCAATAATACCCTCTTTTTCAGTAGCACTCAAAGGCTGGGGACCAGGTTTGCGCTGCCGGTATAGTTCTGCCAGCGGAAACCCTGGTCGTTTTCTATATCTTCGAAAGCGCCGGGTTCACCCCTATCCGGCCCATGGAAAATCCCTCCGCCGAACGTGGTCAGGTAGATCATCCCCGGCTGGTGCGGGTCGAAAAACGGCCGGTAGCCCCACTTGAAGTTGTAGCCCTCAAGCCGGTACCAACTCTCGCCCCGGTCCTCGCTGCGAAAAGCGCCGCTGTTGAAGGTGTTGATAATCACCACCGAGCTGTTGTTCGGGTCCACGGCCCCGGCGTAGACGTGGGCGCTTTCGTCAAAGACCTGTTCCCAGCTCTCGCCCCCATCCTCGGTGCGCAGCAGCCCGCCTTTGATCTCGGTCCAGGGCTCCACCGACCTGACTTCGGTGGGCCAGCAGGATAGGTACATCCGCGAGGGTTCGTCGTGGTCGTAAACCAGGTCGTTGGGAGCGTTGTAACCCTCGGGCAGTGAAACCAACTGCCAACTGGCCGCCTGGTTGTCGCTGCGGTAGAGTTCTCCGTCAATCCGGTTTCCCCCCACCAGGCCGCGGGCCACCAACAGGTAAAGCGTGCCGTCGGGCACGCGGACCATCCGCCAGGCATAGCGGTTAGCCCCCAGGCCGCTGTTGGCCGCTAACCAGCTACTGCCGCCGTCGGTGGACTTGTACACGCCCCGGCCGAAACCACAGACGTACAGGGTGCGGCTGTCCACCGGGCTGGAGGGATCCAGCAGAATATGGGTGCAGACTGTGTTGGAGGGGATGTTAGTATTACTGGCCGTCCAACTGCGACCCGAGTTGGTGCTGACTGCCACCCCCCCCTCGTAGCCATCCTGCTCAAGTTTGCCCGAGCGGAACATTTTCTCGCGCGGCAGGTCATGGCAATTGGACCAGACGGACCAGACTTTCTCCTCGACATCCGGATCGAAAACAGCCCAGTAGCTGGTGTTGCGCCACGAACTGGGAATGCCCCCGATACTATGCTCCCAACTCTCGCCTCCGTTCGATGAGGCAAACATACCCACGTCCGTAGTGGGAAGGATGATTCGCTGGCTGTCGAAGGGGTCGAAAATCACCCCATAGGAGCCGGTGACGTTGAGCCCGCGGCTGCGCACCGTGCCGTCGGGCATGTTTTCGGTATAAACCTGGGTCCAGCTTGTGCCACCGTCGGTGGTACGGTAGGCGCTGCCGTAATCAGATGCATAGCAGAGGTCCGGGTCGACCGGGCTGACTCCCAGCCCGATCACCGATCCGCGCCAACTGGGTCCATAGGTGTTGTCCAGCCAGGCTCCGCTGTAGCTGCCCCGGTCGATCGTGCTACCATCCACCCGGTAGACCCATTTCCAGCTGTCCCCTCCGTCGCTGGTTTTGAGAATGCCGTACTGCCAGGTTGCTGAAACCCCGTTGCAGGCAACGTAGACCGTTTCAGCGTTGGCCAGGCTGGTCTCGACCAGGTTGTAGCTGCCGCCCGATGGAAAACCGGTGCCGTTGGCGGTGCTCCAGGTCATCCCGCCGTCGGTGGAGCGATAGACCATATCTTCGGCCAGCAGGTAGAAACTGTAGCCCGAGTCCTGCGAGTGGGTGCCGCCGGTAGCCCAGACTGCGGTTTCCACCGG
>VRUH01000056.1 GCA_019456185.1 Candidatus Glassbacteria bacterium
CCTGCTGTTCTTCATCATCCCGATTCTGCTGCCGGTGGTCAATCCCGACCTCAGAGTCAACGAGAGGTTTCTGGTCACCACCGAGACCCGGGAGCTGGTCCGGCGCTACGAGGCCAAGGAATTCGACGTCTGGGAGCGCGACGAGGCAATCAGCGCCTGGAAGCGACTCGATTCGCTCGGGATGGCCCGGACCCCGATGCCCGAACCGCTGGCTGTCGGCGATGAGTTCGAAATCACCACCAAACCGCCGGCCAAGGCGATCTACTGGACCAAGGGTGTGGCAGTCGACAGCGACGGTAACCGTTACGGCCGCGGGTTTTTCAATCTCGAGATGGCGTTCCTGGCCTGGATCGGCATGGACCTGGCCGCCTTGCCCAACCCGATGATCGAAACCCTGCGGCTGCCGTTCCGGATTGTCCTGCCGATCGTGCTGATGGTGCTGATCAGCCTGTTCACCTCCCCGCTCAATAAAAAGGTGCTCGACCGGTTCTACGTGCGGATGAAAACCCCGGTCAAGCCGGACCCGGAGGAAGACAGGCGGGAAGTTGAACTCAGCTACCAGAACCCGGACCGGTTCGAGTCGCAGAAAATTTTTCCCGGCACAAATTTCGAGTTCACCAAATGGGATAAGGTCGATACGGTCGGGTTCCTGTTCGGCGTGCTGGGGACGATCCTCGTAATCGCGCTGACCCTGCTCCTCGCCCGGATCGGAGCCTAGCCGGAATCCAGCGGAAATACTGCTTGAACGTGCGCCTCCTGTCCCGCCGGGGCGGGGGGCGTTTTTCTTTATTTGCCTAAACCAGGCAAAATTGCGGGGAAAAATTTTCCGTGGTTATGCCTCAGATTGGGTTGGGTAATTGTGTAACATGCTTTCATCTAACAAGATACCCAATAGGAGAGTCTGGCATGGATGATGCAGAATAGCAGAAATGAGACCATGCTAACCCTGACGGCAAGGAGGCTGATGTGTTCACCGGCAAGGGATTCTGGCGGTTCATGAAAATGGTTACCGGGGCCGGTTTTCTGTTTTCTTTGGAGATGCTGGTCCTGCTCTATATTTTCTTCTGATTGGCCCGCTCCTCGGCAGACAACCAGAGCGGCGCTGTTATGCTCCTGAATTTTGAAGTCCGGATACGGCCTTTTCCCGACCGGGGAAAAGGCCTTTTTGTGTTGGCTGCCGCGGGGTGAAAACATGCTTCAGCACTAATAAGGTTGATAAATGGCTGGATTCACGCTAATTTACTTTTCTTATTTAAGTTAGGCTGGGAATGGGCGGTAGTCCGGGAAACGTTTTCAAGTAGAGAACTATGGTTCTGCATAAAAAAGATGTTCCTGAAATCAAGACTTTCAGCAAACTGTTCGGCAGGAGCGCCGAAGCCGCGGTACGCTCGCCGGCACGGATAAACATTATCGGAGAGCACACGGACTACAACGACGGGTTCGTCTTTCCGGCCTCGATCAATCGCAGCATGCGGATTGCCGCCGCAAAACGAAAGGACCGCACCTGCAGGATCCATTCGCTTCGCTATGACACGACAGTGAAAATTAGGCTCGACGAGTTGAAAAAAAACCGCGACTGGACGGACTATATCTCGGGTACGCTCAAGGAGCTGCTTGTCCGCAAACTGCCGGTGGGCGGGTTCGATGCGGTGATCGGCGGAGATTTACCGGTGGCCAGCGGCCTGAGCAGTTCGGCGGCGCTGGAACTGGCGGTCAGCGGAGTATGCCAGGCGCTGTTCGATTTCGAGGTGGAGGCCTGGGAGGATATCAAGCTGGCGCGGCGCGCGGAAAACCATTTCGTGGGCGTGAATTGCGGGATCATGGATCAGTTTTCGATCAAGATGGGCCGTAAGGGCCATGGGCTGTTCCTCGATTGCCGCTCTCTGGAGTACGAGGCTGTTCCCATCCCGGAGGACGAGCTTGTCTTCGTGATCGCCGACAGCAGGGTTGAGCGCGGCCTGGGCAATACCGAGTACCACGCCCGCCAGAAACAGTGCGAGCGCGGCAGTCTGTTTTTCAGGTCGATCAACAAATCACTCAAGAGCCTGCGCGATGTCAGCGAGGACCTGCTGATAGTCAACCGGGAGAAGTTGGACCCGGTGGTTTACCGCCGCTGCCGTCACGTAATCACTGAGAACCGTCGCGTGCAGAAAGCGGTGGAGGCGCTGAAACAGCCGGACATGAAACTGTTCGGCGAGATGATGAATATCAGCCACGAAAGCTGCAAGAACGATTTCGAGGTCAGCTGCCAGGAGCTGGATATCCTGGTGGAACTTGCCCGCAAGGTTCCGGGCGTGCTGGGGGCCAGGATGACCGGGGCCGGATTCGGCGGCTGCACGATCAACCTTGTCAGCCGCAACAGGGTGGATGAATTCCAGGAAAAAGTGGGCCGTCTCTATCAAAGCAGTACCGGTCTGGAGCCCGGCTTCATAGTAACCGGCGCCGAGGATGGAGTCGAAACACGCAGGTTCTGATTGTTGGCAGGTAGAAAAAAGGCGCCCGGATTTGTTCCGGGCGCCTTTTTTGTTTCGGGCAACTGCCCGGCCGGCTCTAATTACTCAGCTTGGTCAGGATATCCAGCAGGTCGAAAATGTCCACCCGGCCGTTGCCGTCCGCATCAGCCCCGGCGGTGGCTCCTTTCTTGCCTCCCAGGATACTCAACACGTCCAGCACATCGAAGATATCGATCTTGCCGTCGTCGTTGGAGTCTCCGGCGGTCACTCCAGCCACACCATCGAGCAGGATCGAGAACTGGTAAGCCGACCCGGGAGCGGTCGCCGGGTCGGTGACAGTATACTCCTCGTCGCTGGCTTCGATATAATAGTAGATCGTGTTGCCTTCCTTCTGCCCCGGAATATCGCCGGTGAACCCGTTGACCAGCGTCGTATCGGGTTTCATCTCCACAAAATTGTAATTCTCGCCATCGGTGGAATAGTACAGCCTGGCCGTGCGAAGCAGGACGTTGTCCACGATAATCGTGGTCACGTTATACGGCCCGGATTCGTTGGTGGTGCTCACGAGCTTGGAGGTGAAACTGATCACCGGCTCGGCCAGGTCGAGAATCACGCCCAGGGTGAAATCGGTGTAGAGCAACAGGTCCACCGACGCGGTGGCGGTGTTGGCCGCCGTATCCAGCTGGGTGGCGAGCTGCACGAAATTACCCGCTGCGTCGAGACCGAATACCGAGATCGCCGACTCCTCGAACTCCGGAATATCGGTGGCCGGGATATCGCGGTCCTGGTAAGTCAGAGTCAGCTCGAACTGCAGCGAGGTCAAGCTGCTCAGCAGGTCGCTGGAGAGGTCCAGGCCCCATCCGCGGCGCACGCCGTAGAAATCGCCTGCCGCCGCCCCGTCATCACTGAGGAACGGCAGGACTTTCACCTTGTCCTTGCTGCCGGCGAGTTCCGGATACCTCGAGTTGAGGTCGAAATCCGCCATGCCGGCCAGCAGAGTTTCCCCGGCTGGATTGCCGCCCTCAAGCGTGCCGGAGGTCTCGCTGCCGGTTATCTGGCCGCTGACAGGATCGGAGCCGTTGTTCGTTATCCGGAAGCTGAGCCCGGTGCCGGTAAACTCGTGGGCGAACGGATCACCGCCGGGCGGTACTTCCGGTACGTCCACGTCGCTCCGCCTGATGATCTTGAACTCGATCCTCATCGTGTCCACGCCGCCGCGGGAATCATCGGCGGTTACCTTGAACACGGCCGAGGGAATCTGCGAGTTGGCGTCCAGCAGTGCGGTATTGAATACGAATACGCTGTTGTTGCGGATCTCCGCGCTGCTGATATAGGGAGTGCCCGAGGAATCGATCCCGATCCCGACTTCATCGCCGTCGGGATCGAACACGGAGATTTCGAAGCTGATCAAATCGCCCTCGACCACTTCCTGGTCATCGACCCGGAACAGTTCGGGCGGCTGGTTCCGGTCCTGAACCAGGATTTTGATGTCGGACTGGGCTCTAAGGTTGCCGTCGGCCGCATTGAATGTCACCTGGTATTCTCCGGCCTGGTCGAAGAGCGGCTGCCAGTTGAATCTGCCGGTTTCGGATTCGAGCGAAGCTCCGGAGGGCAGGTTCGGGCTGAGCACCGCAATCCTGTTGCCGGCGGCGTCGCGGACATTGACCGTGAACTGCAGCGGATCGCCCTCGTCAACCGTCCAGTTGGCCGGCACGGTGATTGTCGGAGGCAGGGGCACGTCGGTGACGGTGACCACCACCCGCTCCTCGTCGGTCAGCTCGCCGTCGGTGGCGACAATCCGCAGGCTGTATCGCCCGGCCTGGGCGTAGGAGGGCTGGAACGTAAACGTGTTGGCTTCTTTGTCGAAACTGGCATTGACGGGCACCGGACTGATGAACACGGTCACATCCTCGCCCTCGGGGTCGCTGGCGCTGATTGTCAGCACCAGGTTATCGCCCTCGGCTACGGTCACATCACCGATCTGGCCCAGCACGGGCGGAAGGTTCTGCGCGCCCACACTGATAATCACCGAGGCCCGGTCCGAACCTTGAGCCTGGTCGGTGGCCGTGAAACCGATTTCGTAACTGCCTTCCACCGTGGACGTCCAGCTGAATGTCGGCGGATCGACACTCGTATCGAACGCAGCGCCGTCGGGCAGGCTGACCACCGCGTAAGAGATCACATCACCGATGTCCAGATCAGTTGCGCTGACCGTGAACGCCACGGTTTCACCCGCATTGACACTCACGTTTTCCAGATCGCCGAACTTGGGATTACGGTTCTTATCCGTCACTGTGACCGTGGTCGATACAGAGTGCACCGACGAATCGGGCAGGGTGACACCGAAAGTCAGCTTATAGCTGCCGGCCTGTGTGAAATCCGGCAGGAAGCGGAACGAGCCGGTCAGCGGATCGAAACCGGAATTGAGCGGCAGGCCCGCCGGCGGGTCGAACACCACGTGGCGGCCGTCGGGAAAAAGCCCCTTCACCTGGAAGCGGAGGACCTGGTTCTCGGCGACAGTATAATCCTGAAGCGGTTCCAGCGTTGGTATCTGCTGGACGGGATTGACCACTATCACCACGTCCTTGTCCGTGCGGAAGCTGCCGTCGCTGGCGCTTATGGTCACCACGTACTCGCCCTGCTGATCGAACCGGGGGTACCACTCGAGCGAATCGCCAAGTGTGGACCAGGCCGCACCGTGGGGCAGGTGGCGGGCCATGAACTCGACCTCGGCTCCAGTACTCGACTGACCGCTGGCGCTGAAACTGGCCGACTCGCCCTGATTGGCGAATACGCTGTCCGGCACATCGAGAGTGGGCGGGGCAGCCCCCTGGCCCACCAAAATAGTCACGGCCATTTTGTCTTTGGCGCCCTTGCTGTCGCTAACCACGAACCCGGCCCTGAACGGTCCTGCCTGCTCGGCCGAGGGTGTCCAGCTGAACTGTCCGCCGGCCGCATCGAACGTGGCTCCCTGCGGCAGGGCCTCGACTCCGTTGACCAGGGCAGCCGAGAATGTCAGCACGTCGCCCGCGTCCGGGTCGGTGGCCTGAAGGGTGAAACTGACCGCGGAGCCGGTTTCGGTCTCCAGGGGGTCGATCTGAATGAACCGCGGAGCACGGTTGGCGGCCACCACGATAAAGCTGTAGCTCCGGCTGACTTCGGCGCCGGCCTCGTCCTTCACCGTGACCGTGAACGTGTAAAGGCCGGCGCTGCCGAAAGGCGGCTCGAAGTTAACCTGGTTGGCCGCAGTGGACGCCCACTCGGGAAGGCCGCTGAACTCGAACTCCAGCTCGCCGCCATCGGGATCGCGGGCCGGGATTGTGACGGAGTAAGCCCTGCCCTCGACAATCCGCACGGTATCCGAGAACTCGGGCAGCTCCGGATCGCGGTTGAGCCTCGTGACCTTAATTTTCAGCACGCGGCTGGTTTGCCCGCCATTGCTGTCGGTGGCCACGAACGTGACCAGCAGCTCTGTGCGACCGGCCGCCAGCAAAGGTATCGTGAGCTGGTAAACGCCGGTACCGTCCCCATTATCCGTAAAGCTCGAACCGGTAATCGGCACTCCGATGACAGACAGGGCCACCGGGTCGCCGTCCGGGTCGCTGGCTGTCACCTGGACGCTCAAGGCTTCCTGTTCGGTGGCCAGAACCACCGCAAACGGATCGATAACGGGCGGGTTATTCCGGGTGGTGACTTCGGTCTTGAACCTGCTTTCGCCGAGTTCGTAGACGCCGGCCAGTGTACCGTCGTGCTCGGCAAGACCCAGGAACAAGGGCCAGATCTTGGTGCGGTCGCTGACCACCACGCTGATACCGCCTGTCCATTCTCCCTCGATATCATCCGCATCCCCGCTGAACCGTCTGGCGGCCAGGAACAGAGAATCGCTGCCCGAGACCGCTGTCAGCCTCAGGTGGTTTCCGTCGGCTGAAAGCAGGCCGCTGAACTGGATGAAATCCGTTGAGATAGCGTCGAGCGCGCTGCCGGAGATAGCGAAGCTCACTTCTCCGGAAGACTCGCTCCAGGAGAAATCGGTCAGGAACGGCAGGTTGATCGAAACGTTGTCCTCGCCGGGCAGGGGATAGACCTCGATCCGGCTGGCCACCACGGTCAGGTTGTCCTGAATGATGCCGAAAACATTGACCTCGCGGGCGAGCAGCGAATCGACAGCCAACTCAAGCGACCGGCCGTTGACGTTCACAATCTCGGTACCGTCGTGGACCAGCACCGGTTTTTCGACCTGCTGGTTCAGCCGATTGAGGAAGGAAACGATAATCGTGTTGTCTTCGACCGAGCTCACCTGACCGGAAAAGAAGACCTCGTCCCCCGGCTCGGGGATCCCGTCTGTGCCTGATCCTGCCTGGCCGCCCCTGGTGACTGTACCTGTCACGTTGGAGCCGGACTGGAAAAACTCCGCGGTGACCAGCACCTTGTCGTCGTCACCGGCCTGGCTGAAGCCGCTCCAACGTCCGGTCAGCAACCCGGATGTGCCGCTGACTTTCACCAGCATGAAGGAGACGACTTCCTGGCTGTTATCGCCGAAATCGATCTGGCCGGCCAGGTTGGAGAAATCCGGGGAGACCTTGGCGCTTACCGAAGCCATCGCGGCCGGTAACTCGGTATTCTCGTTGAGGTTGAACTGGAAAGTGAGCACGGCGTTTTCGATCTTGCCGCCGACGAGCGTGAAAGTTTCCACTTCCAACTCGCCGGTGTCCAGGATGATTACCGTATCCGCGCTGACAGTCAGCGGACCGGTTTTAATGCCGCTGAACCGGACCAGGTCATCGACAGCCAGATCGCCCTCGGATGCCGGCTGCAGTCCGGTATCGGTTTCGACCAGCCAGACCGTGGCTGTGCTCGTGACGATCTTGGCGCGGATGGTGACATTCTCCTCCACATTATGGATTTCGATCGAAAAACCATCCGCCTCGATAACTAACACGCGGCCCTCCGCCACAGCTCTTTCGAGCTGAGGGACTGTTACCAGGATAGCGTTCATGGAATTCGACAGCACCTGCCTTGCAACCAGCGACACGCTGGCGCCCCTGCTGATCCGGTCTGCGCCCACTTCCTCGCCCGTGTCCCGCACGATAATCCTGGTGGAACTTCCCAGATTGACTGTCACGACTACGGACTGGCCCGAGGAGGTGTGGGTTTCGAAATCGAACGATGATACGCCGGAACTGACAACGCGACCTACAAGCACTCTCAGCGTACCTTCCAGATATATCACCTTGCTGGCGGTAACAGAAATACTGTCGTCATTGACAATACCCTCCGCCCCGATCAAATCACCGACTTCCAGCCAGGAGAACTCCAGGTCTCTGCTGTTCGGCGTCACGATCGGCGTGCCGACGGGGATGTCCAGCCAGGCGCTTGGCAGCGGGGCGTCTGATCCCTCGAAACTCAGATTCACCCGGTTTCCCTCTATCTCAATAATCTCACCGTCGAGTTCGACAAATTCCCCGGGCAGAGGAATTTCAATTACCGAGCTGTCGATCGTGATCGACAAAATATCCAGCTCGCCGACATCGTGGATTACACCGGTCCCGACGAAAGTATGACCGACTTCAGGGGTTATCGGGTTGCCCGCCAGGTCGATAATGGCGGAGCCCTCGATCAGAGATCCGCGGACAGTCCGGCGTTCGCCGGTGCTGTCGTCGATGAAAGTGAATTCGATAAATCCAGCGCCCACGGCCACGATTTCACCGCCGATTTCGACAGTGTCCGGTTCGATGGGAGTGATAGTCTCTTCCAGGCTGATACTGCGCATTATCACCACCGAGCAGGGCTGGATCAGGCCCTCGCCCCGGATTCTATCCCCGACCGCGATCTCATCGCGTGACAGCGGCGCGCCGAACTCATCGAACACCTCGGTGCCGCTCAGGAACTGGAGCTTGCGGATCAGTTCCTGGCCGGTGTCGTCCTGTTGGCGGATGATGACATAGTCCGGCCCGAGTTCCGTAATCTCGCCGCCTACCGTGATCGGGTCGCCGGGCAGCTTGTCCAGTGTCAGATGGAGGATGACCAAGAATGCGGCCATCGAGCTGCTGTCCACGCTGGCAATCATCCGGCCCTCGATGAAGTTGTCGACCGCCAGCGCCACGGGGTTGCCGTCCTGGTCGGTGACCGTGACATCCGGAGCCAGCGAGAAGCGGTCTATCCTGGTATTGCCGGTGGCCGGGTCGTAATCATATTCGAAAGCGATAAAATCTGAACCGAACTCAACCAGCCGGCCATAAAAGCGGACCGTGTCGCCGGGGGTGATTAATTCTTCCATGCGGAAGACGGAGATTGCGGTCAGCACGCCGGTGTTGTCGACCATGATCCAGCCGTGCACGTTGTCGCCGACGGCGATGTCGCTCAGGGTGATCGGGTTGCCGGCCTCGTCCAGCAGGACAGTGGAGCTGTCCACCAGCACGTGGAGCGTATCGACCACGTTCCTCTCGGGAATTTCGACATAAATGTCGAGCGTCCCGCCGCCCACGGCCACCACCACTCCGCCGTACTCCAGGCTGTCCAGCTCGCCGCCGCCGGGTCTGGTGCCTTTGACAATAGATTTGGCGACCAGATCGTCGGGACCAAGCACATCGACCTCACCGTGGACCTCGTCGCCGACAGCAAAATCGGCGAGGCTGAGCGGAATTCCGTTCTCATCGGAGAGGGCGGATTCACTGCCGATTTTAACACGCACGGTGTCGACAGTGCCGTCTTCCTCAATGTACTCGATATCCAGGTAGTCGGCGCCGACCGCGGCCACGACTCCTGCGATCGGAAACGGCCCGTCACCCACAGGAGGCTCACTGGAAACAGTCACAGTCAGTACCAGCAGGGTTCCGTCATCCTGCACCACTACGGTCCCTTCCACGAACATGCTGTCGGCCAGGGTTCCCGTGATTACCGTGTTTGCGTCAAGAGTACCCCGCTCTGTCTTCACACTGCCGTCATCCGGATCCATCATCTCCACTTCGAGAAAGTCGTCGCCGAAGGATATCACTATGCCGTGGAACTCCAGGGTGTCTCCAGGTTCGATGGGACCCCCGCCGTCCGGGTAAACAGTGAGGCTTATCAGTTTCCAGCTGCCGTCTGCCTGGATTTCAACCTCGCCGTCGACAAAATTGCCCACCGCAAGTGTCGCGGGATTACCGTTCTGATCGACAATCGCCAGGCCGGACGGGATATAAAGAGTGTCCGAGCCCGATTCTCCCTTCTCCGTGTCCTGCCAGCTCACTACGATAAAATCGGTTCCGATTTCAGTTATCTGGCCCCCGGCGCGGTGAATATCACCCGGCAGCGGGCCGGGGGGATAAACTGTGAGACTGATGAATTTCCGGCTGCCGTCTGCCTGGATTTCAACCTCGCCGTCGACAAAACTGCCCACCGCAAGTGTCGCGGGATTGCCGCTCTCATCGACAATCGCCAGGCCGGACGGGATATAGAGAGTGTCCGAGCCCGATTCTCCCGTCGTCATGTCCTGCCAGCTCACCACGATAAAACCGGTTCCGATTTCAGTTATCTGGCCCCCGGCGCGGTGAATATCACCCGGCTGCGGGCCGGGGGGATAAACTGTGAGACTGATGAATTTCAAGGTGAGGTCGGTCTGCACCTCCACGGTGCCGTTGATCATGGAGCCGACACTGAGAACGGCCGGGTTGCCGTCAGGGTCCTGCACGATACCGCTGTCGTAATAAACCGTATCGTAGTGAACCTCGCCGGTGCTTGAAGCACCGGTCATGAGGATCATGAAACCGCTGCCGAGAGATTCCACCTCGCCGCCGAATTCGAACCGGTCGCCGGGCTGCCAGGGGTCGCCGCCGGGAGGCGGGTCGCCCCCGCCGCTGGTAGTGCCCAGGCCCCCATCGTAGATCTCGAATGCGATAAAATCGCCGTTGGCTTGTTTTTCGCCGATACCATGGGCGAGATTACCGACCGGAATGTTCGACAAGGGGATTTCGATGTCATTCAGATCGAAAACCTTGCCGTCGGTCGCCAATGTGACATTGAACAGATAAGTTGTCTGCGACACGTCGTCGAAACCTTCGAGCTGCAGCGTGGTTCCGTCGTTGCTCCGGACTACGCCGCCGAACAGGTCGCCGGGAGGAGGTTCTTCGCCGGGCGGTGGCGGTTCCTCGCCGGTTGGAGCGGGCATGACCCTGATCTTGGTTATCAGCGGTTCCCCGTTATCACCGAATGTCCCCACCAATTCTACATACTGCCCGTTTTGCAAGCTGATATTGGCGCCTTCGATACCGGTCGCGTCAACTTCTACCACCGGTGTTGCCGGCGGCAGGATGAACGTCTGGTTTACCGAGGCTCCGGTGGTTAGATCGCCAACCTCGAGCGTTATCGATTCAGTGCCGAAAGAAACAACCTTGCCGAAAATCGAAACAGGGTCGCCCGGATTAGCCGTCTGGCCCTGGGCAGAGTTCCAACCGGCCGTAAGCATCAATGCAGCAATCAGCAGCAGAACACTCCTGAATGATCTCATCGTCAAACTCTCCTGGGCAGTATGGCGCATTGAGGAAAACATCAATTTTTTCACTAGACAAGCATACAACAGCAGAAACCGTTCCAATTCACCCCGGCAACGTAATGCACTAATATCAAAGGAGATTGTTGTTTGCCGGTAATATAGGAGCAATTGCAAACTGCATAAAAGCGGGCGTTTTGGTGCCAGAAAATCTGTACCAAAATCCCTGGATACGGACTAATTGCTTTTCGATCAATTCATGGTTCGAGGAAATGGAGAAACAAGCCAATACTCCATAGCAAGCCGCCCGGCTGGATGGGGAGGGCGCATCCGGCAGAAGGGAAAGTTGTTGGAATAAGATGGATTCTCAACAAGAGATTGCAAAACTGCGGCGGCTGGCAAAAGCTAACGTGATATAAAATACTGTTTTATAAGAGAAAAGTCAACTTCCCGCCGTGATTCTTTATTAGTGCGGGAAGCAGATAAAGTCGAAGAATGGTCCGGGTGTGAGGGTGTCGGCGCCAGCGTTAGTCGTTTTTCCTTCTCGACAGGGCGAACTGGATCGGATAGTTGATCCACATCGCCACCCGCTGGCCGTCCTTGATCGCCGGGCGGAACCGGGTTTTCCGGGCGGCCTTGACAGCGGCCTCGTCCATCTGACGGTGCCCGCTGCTGGACTCCACCTCGACCTTGTCCACGGTGCCTTTCACGGTTACCAGCACGCGCAGGCTCACTGTGCCCTCGATCCCTTTCTTCTCGGCGTCCTTGGGATAGACCGGCGGCACGAGCATCAGCAGTTCGGGCCTGCGGTAGGGCAGTCTGCCCGTCCCCTCGCGGCCGACCTCGGTTTTCTGCTCAGGGCCGATCTCGATAGCGCCGAACTCGGGCTTGGGCATGTCGATTTCCTCCAGGGCGAACGCCACCTCACGGATAATCGGCACCTTGACTCTCTTCTGTGCCAGACTGGTCCGTGGCACGGCGTTGATCACGATCAGCGTGTTGTCGGAGATTTGCCGGTTCTGGAAGCCATACGGATCGGTGTCTATGATCGGAGGGTCCTTGAACAGCTCCGAGACAGGGAAGGCGAGGATGAGCAGAATAAAGGCGATAAACGTCGAGCGCCGGTAGAAAAAGTCGTAGTAGTCGCGGTCGGCGGCCTGAGCCATGAAGTCGCTCAACGGCTGCAGCCTGAGCATCAAGTGCGCTACGCGCCGCTCCAACTCCCCGCTAAGCCGGCCCAGCAGGGAAGGCTTGTTTTTTTGTTTCGCTTCCATCCGTACTCCAACAAGCTGTAACTAATGTTTCCGTCTTGACTTCCCCGAACGGGCATTTCAAGCCTCGGCGCCGGGAAAACCCTGTGACAGCACTCAGAAATGGTACACTGCGCGGCCGGGAGATGTTCCCCGGTTTCCAGCAGTCAGCTCAGCCGCGCGGGCAGAGTGGAGCGCTTAGCGCGCCATCAGACCTTCCAGTTCGTCGACCGTGCTGGGGATATTCCGGCTCAACACCCGGCTGCCGTTTTCGGTTACCAGGACATCGTCCTCTATCCGCACGCCCAGGGATTCCTCCGGAAGGTAGATACCGGGTTCGACCGTAATCACCATCCCCGCCCGCAGTTTCTCGTCGCGGCTGCCTACGTCGTGGACATTCATCCCCAGGTAATGGCTGGTGTAGTGGATGAAATACTCGCCGAATCCGGCCTCCTCGATCACTTTTTTCGCGGCCGCGTGGATATCGCGCAGGGTTACCCCGGGCCGGACCGCGGCGATACCGGCCTGCTGGGCGCGCAGAACAATATCGTAAACCTCTCGCTGACGGGCGGTAAACTTGCCGTCGACCGGAACCGTGCGGGTGATATCGGCGGTGTAGTAATCGAGTTCAGCCCCCACGTCCATCAGCAGCAGCTCGCCGGATTCGATCCGCCGGCGGTTTTCGTTGTAGTGCAGCGTCACGGTATTGGGCCCGGCCCCGACAATCGAGGGGAAGCCCGGCCGCTGGCTGCCGCGGCGGTGGAGGCCATATTCGATCAGCGCTTCCACCTCGTATTCGTACATCCCGGCCTTCACCGCGCCAATCGCTTCCACGAGCGCCTCGCCGGTAATATCCACCGCGCGCTGGAGCGTGGCGATCTCCGTTTCATCCTTGACCATTCGCAAGCTGTCCACCAGCCGGCCAAGCGGCCTGATCTGCAGGTGCGGATAGCGTTCGGTTATTGTCGCCAGCAGAACCTCGGCTCCCGATCGAGGGCCGCCGATTTCCGAGGGGAGATAGTCGTAATAGACGGTTGTCAACCCGGCGGCCAGACCTGCGAACACTGTGTTAAACGTTCCGCGCTCGGCAGCCCTGGCGATCCCGGTGATTTTTTCTGTCCCGCTGCCCGGTCCGAGTTTGCTGCCGGTCCAGGCTTCCGAGAGACTGCCGTCGGCCAGGTTGCGCGCCGGGAGATACAGGACTTCCGGGCTGCGGGAGGCAGGGGCGATGAGCAGGAGCAGATTGGGCTGGACGACACCGGTGAAGTAGAAAAAATTATTACTCTGACGGAAAGTTTCCAGTTCTTTTTCCCAGGCTCCGGGGATCAAGGCGGCTTCATCATCCGCAAGCAGGCTGAGCAGCTTGTCCCTGCGCTGATTGTAGTAAACGGAATCCTGCGCCGAGGCTGGTATTGTCTGCAGCGCAATCGCCGCGAACAGGACTAACCCGATCGGGATTGATCTCATCTAAATCTCCCCCAGGCTTGGCGTGTCGGAGAAGTTGAAAATGATTTAAACACGCAATATAGCTTTCATCAGGTACCAAAACAAGTAACGGCAGGCCCATGCCGGTAAGAATGATAAGGTATTTGCGTTTTAACGTGGCGGGGCGTAATTTTGAACTGATAGCGCTGCAATACGACTGCAAACAAAATGCGCTGGCTTCGAGCCGGAGAGATGGATGCCGATCCAGGGCCTGGAAGCAAAATTCAAACAGATGGGCGAAGTTCTTGATGGTGTGAAAAATATCGTCGTCCTCTGCCACGACAACCCCGATCCCGACGCCCTGGCGAGCATGCTCGGGTTGCGCTACCTGTTCACCAGCCATTTCAGGATCAAAACGAGGCTGGCCTATGGAGGCGAAATCGGAAGGGCCGAAAACCAGGCCATGGTCCGGCTGCTCAAAATCCCGGTAGGAAATATCGAGGATCTCCGGCTGCGCAAGGGGACCAGGTTCGCCCTGGTGGACACTCAGCCGCAGTTCCAGAACAACTCTCTGCCCGAAGGGGCCAATGTCCTGGTCGTATTCGACCACCATCCGCCGCCCAAGAAAGTGATGAGTCCGTTTTACCACGTGATCAGGGACCTGGGAGCCACCAGCACGCTGATATACAATTATATCAGCCATGCCGGCCTGGAGCTGGACAACCGGCTGGCCACCGCTTTCACTTACGCGCTGATTTCGGAAACCCAGGACCTGGGCCGCGAGGCCAGCCAGGACGATATCATGGTCTACCAGGAACTGATACCCAAAACCAGCCTTCGCACGCTTTCCAACATCAGGTTTCCCCTGCTGCCCCACGATTATTTCCGTACGCTGAACCGGGCGCTGAACAATACGTTTTATTATAAAAATATCGTCGTAACGCGCCTGGGCAAAGTCGAGTCGGCCGACATGATCCACCAGATGGCCGACCTGCTGCTGCGTTTCGAGCGGCGGAGCTGGTCGCTGTGCATCGGCCGCACCGACGACTACGTGCTGCTGAGTCTGCGCAGCAGCAACGTGAGAGCCCGCTGCGGAAAAATGATCGCGCGCCTGGTGCGCGGTAAGGGCCACGCGGGCGGCCATGATATGGTCGCCGGCGGCAGGATCAGGATCAACAGTCCAAATGACAGCGAACTCCAGCGGATCGAGGAGTTGATTATCACCCGCCTGCTCAAATACATGGGCCATCCCGGAGACTCGAATATCATGGTTCCGCTGGTCGGGCTCGATGAGGAGGACGGGGGAAGACGCTTGAACCCGACGCCGCAAACTGGAGGTAAAGATGGATGAAAGTTTGCGTGACGTGCTGAAGTACCTGCAGTTCAAGGGACCCGGTCCCGAGGAGATCAGGCTGTTTGTTATCTCGGTGGTTGTTTATCTGGTATTGATCGCGGCCACGGTCCTGGTCCACGGCTACATCCACAGACGCCGCGAGCGGACTGCTCTGCTGCGGGCGGCTAAACAGCACGGACTCACCAGGGGCGAGCTGGCGCTGGTGACCAACATCACGGGGAAACGCTCCAAAGTAAATCCCAGGAAAGTCTTCCAGTCCATCCGCGAGTTCCACCGCCTGTTCGGCCCGCTGATGCATGAACTGGTGGCGTCGAGCGAAAACGATATGAACGCCAGGCGCAAACTCGACGGGATATTCGCACTGCGCAAAAAACTGTTCGGCGATATTTCCTACCATTTCGGCAGTCTGACCAGCACTATCCAGCTCAAGATCGGTCTCAAGGTTACCCTGCAGTTCGAGACCGGAGACACTTCCCACAGTTTCAGTTCCCTGGTTCTGGATGTAGACTCGGAGGCGATCACTGTCGCAAATCCGATCTATGAGGGAGACCACGTCCTGTTGGAACAAGGCCATCCGGTCAAAGTATCGTTCAACAGGCCGGAGGACGGCTACTACGAGTTTGAAACCCGGGCGCTAAGAGCGGTCAGCAAGGAGAGCAGGTATTTCCTCCTGCTGGCGCACGCCGACAAGATCCAGCGAATGCAGTCCAGGATGTATTTCAGGGTGCCGTCGCGGATAGAGGTGGAGATCAACCGCTTCGCCTGGGACGAGGACCCGCAGAACCGGTATCATGGCGGCAAGAGCGATTCCGGTGAGAAAATGAGCGGGCTGATTGTCAATCTGGGGGGAGGGGGCGTGCTGGTCCGCACAGCCGGGGACCTGCACCGCAACGACCTGGTCACGTTCAGCCTGCCGCTGACTGAGGAAACCACGCTCGATGACGTACTGGGCAAGGTTGTGGTCGTGGACAAGAAAGATAAAGAAAGCGATACGAGTGATGTCCACGTCCAGTTTCTCAACCTCAAGCAGGGCGACAAAGACACGATCATCAAAATAATCCAGCAGCGTAAGCTTACAGAGCCTGAATAACGAATCCGGGCGGGACAATAATCCGCCTGCCACAGGAGGGTAAGATGGATTCCTCAACGAAGCAGCGCGCCGTGGTTCTTGTCGATGGGGTCCACAAATCGGACAATTCAATCAACGGTATCCGCGCTCTGGCCGAGAGGCACGGTTTCGTGCCGGTCAGGCTGGTGTGGATCGGCGGCACGGAGAAGATGAAGGACCCGGAAACGTTCAGCGCCGATTTCCGCGAGGTATTCGGCACCGAGATGATTTTCGAGGGCGACCTGGAAAGCGGCAAGGCCGATCCGGTGGAAGGGCTGCACAAAGCGCTGGAGAAGCGCGATGTGGACCTGGTCGTGCAGTTGTCCGGCAGCCCGCAGGTCAACCGTCGCCTGATGAACCGGTTCGCCCAGGTTGCTGTCGGCTACGGGACGAGGTATATCGCGGGCGGGACAGTCTTCGCCGAAGATACCAGCCCGGCCAGGGTCTTCAAACCCAGCGTGGGTCTCTACGCCACGGACAAGCGGGTGGGCAAGACCGCGTTCGGCGTGTATGTCGCCGCACTGATGAGCGGTCTGCGGGGAATCGCCACACCCTGGAGCTCGATCACTATCACCCACTCCCGCGGCGGACCACCCAAACCGCCGGTCCTGTCGATCTTCAACAACCCTGATGACAACAAGCCGGCCTCGGAGATGGAGCTCGACGAGCTTTACGGCCGGCGGTTTTGCCCCGAAGTGCTGGAACGGCTGCTGGATTTCGGTCTTCACGGGGCCAGCGACGTCTACGAGGACGCGCTGATTCTGAGCGAATACCTGACCGCTTACGAACAGGAAAATCCGGGAGCCGAAACTCCCGCGATGCATGTTATCGGCTGCCGCCGGGCGGGTGCGGGATATTTCCACGAATTCGCGGTCAGCAACGTGGAGCAGGGCCTGGAAGCCGCTGAGACCGCCGGCGGGGACTTTATTCTCCACGAGGGCTCGGGCGGCGAACATCCCCCCGTGGCGGTTGACGGGACTATCACGCTGGTCCCCGCCGACTCCGACGAGGAACTGCTCGAGGATTTCCCCGGCATGGACACCACCGATCTGATTATCCTGGCCCACTGCCAGGACGAGACCGCCGGCAGCGAGAAGATCGCCTCCGTGGAAAGAGTACTGGCGGCCAGGGCGCGAAACGCCAAAATCCTGCGGACGTTGTTCGAGCCGGAAGTGATCGGCAGCAGCGGAGAAGTCCACGCGGCGCTGAGGGGCAGGCAGGCGGCGCTGTTCACCACCGCGCCGCAGATTGTCGAAAAGCGGTTGAGCGCGGCCCTTGAGCGCGATTACGCCGTGGAGGTGGTCAAAACCAGTTTCACCCTGGCGCGCCACCATGCGATGGTTGCCGAGATCGATGAGCTGATGAAATCAAGCTCACCGCCGGAGGTGTTCCTGATGGAGATCAAGGCGCGGGGTGTGGAGGGCGCCGGCTATATCCGCAAGAACTACGGCGTGCCGGTGCTGTATGTGAACAACGTGCCGCACCAGGTGGACAACTCAGGCGCCGTGCTGGCCGATAACTCGGGGCTGGATGCGGAGATTATCAATGCGCTGAACCGCTCGGTTGAGCGGTATAACAAGCGGGAGGGGGCGAATACCCCCATTTGCGAACTATAACGATAAAGGAATGCAGAGACACTGAATGCCTTGTGGACTGTAGGGGCGGACCCGTGTGTCTGCCCGTTTAAGTACAACTCGAGAAGTTGCTATGTACTCAATACATCAGGATTTTGAATCCCGCGGATAGTTCCAGAATACCGGTGTCTTTTTCCTCCAGGAACCGGTGATACCTTAGGGTCTCGTTATCGAGCCGGTAAAATTTCAAGACCTGATATCCAAGTTCCGGATTGCTTTTCCGGCCGGTAAAGACCCGGTAATAACTCACGCGGAAAAAGATTCCCGCAAAATCCTTGGGGAAATACTCCAGTCCGCCGCCGAACAAAAGGGCAAAATGGGAGATACGGGTTTTTTCCCGGTACGACCCGTAACTCACCTGGGAAGGATCATATATATTCACCGACTTAACAATATGTTCCATTGATACCTTGGTGCTGTAAATTCCGGCACCAAACTGCCCGAATGCATTGAATCCGGCTATCCGGGGCGTATGGAGAACCACTCCAGGAGTATACGCAACACTTTCCAGGTTGGAAGATGCTTCCACCGCTGCTGGTTCGAACGGGTTGTTACTTACATTTATCTCCGAGTATTGCTCCCACGCTTTCTCCCAAAGTTGTGCGCGGTATTGCGCTTGATAGTTCTGGTAATTTTCAGCATAGGCCGCCTGATTGAAAGAATAATTGTGGAAGGCCACGTGCACCGGAACGATGGCAAAGTAGTCATTCAGCCGGTATCCCAATTCGACCGCAATAGAACTGGAGGGATCGTAGAATTCATTCATTTCGAATGGACCGCTTGAGCTGGCATTGCCATAATGCATTGAAAAAAACAAATTTCCGGTTTCGGCTAAAAGCGCGAATGGCCGAAGAAATAAGGCTAGCGCGATTATCAGGTACAGAGAGCTTTTCATAAGCTCAACCTCCTGGTTTTGTGCCAGCTGCGGAACAGCCAGGGCGGGGGGGTATCCTGCTATTACGATATGATTGGGGGGTAATTAAATATATCAGCCGGCATCAAATAAATCAATCGATGATAGGTGTCAGAAAAAAAGGCGACCGTCTCGGTCGCCTTTTCATAACGGATTTTTGAGCTTAACTTACAGCCCCTCTTCCAGTTCTTTCTCGATCCGTGGAATTGTCCCGCTGAGGTTGAACTTCTCGAAATACTTGTCCATCGCGCGGATGATACCGTCGATCACCTCGTTTTCGGCATCGATACCCATCCCGGACAGGTTGGCGTACAGCTGTCTGCGGGCCTCAAGGACGCCGGGGTCGGTCCAGATATAGCGGCAGCCGGTGCGCACCAGCCACTCGCGGCGCTCGGGAGCAAGTTCGCTGAAATCTTTCCCGCGCTCAGCGGCCTGGCGCCATTTCTCCCACCGTCCGCTGGCAACCACCGCGTTCTCCAGCGCTTCCATCAGCCCGCTCTCACTGCCGAGTTTGCCCTGCCCGACAAACTCGCTCTCGCTCATCGCCAGTTTTTTCAGGCTGAAATATTCAGCCTCGGTAAACTCCGGACCCACGTTGGCCCCGCCCATCTCGCTCTCGGGGTAGGCTTCCGGGTTTTCGACACCGTCGGTGTAGTGCCCCTTGATAAACGAGCCGTACTCGGCCGCGTTTTTCACCAGTGTCTCGGCCACGACGGGGTCGAACAGGGTGGTGTGCAGGTCGGTGCCGACCTTGCCGACCACGAAGCACGGCCAGACATCCTCGAGCCCCTGCACCTTCAGGCCCTCGCGCAGGCCGTTGAGGAATTTGCGGAACGTGCTGATATCCGCCAGCCCGCCGTGAACCTCCTCGGTGCCGACCTCGTAGCTGATCCTGGGCAGTCCCTTGCCGCGGCGGTGGCGCTCGGCGTGCTCGATCAACTCCACTGTCCGCTCGACAACGGTCTTGATCGCGATCGCCTGGCCTTTGTCGAGCGTACGGTCGACAGTGGGGTCGATATGCAGCAGGTCGTAACCCGCATCGATACAGGCCGCCAGAGAGTCCTTGACTCCCTGCATCGCCTGCTCCAGCGGCCAGTTCTCGATTGTCTGCTTGTCCTTGAGCCAGGGGCCGCCGTGGTCGAGCGCCACGATCACCGGCCCCTCGAACCCGGAGCTGTCGACCTCGTCGCGCACCAGGTCCATGAACTCCTGCTGGGTCCAGCGCGTGTAGCCGCCGTCCAGGTCAACCTGGTTCAGCGTAGCCGCGTACTTGATCGGCGCGTTGTGTTTCCTGGCCGCGCGGATCGAGGCCCGGGCCACCGCCTCGCTGTTGGGGCAGGCGGCGAACAGGGTCACGGGGTCTTCTTCGCGTTCAACGAACCCTTTTTTAAGAGCCTTGAGGATACAATCTGTCAATGGTTCGCCGGCCTGCTCGGCCAACTGCCTGATCCGGCTGTGGTCGGCTGTTAATCTTCCCATCTTCACTCCCGGATAGCTGATGTGCAATTACGAATCGATCTCGGTTATTTCAGAGCTGATAGCTGCTTTCCGTTATGCACGAAAATACACCATTTTACTATTTTTCTCAATATTTCGGCCTCGTGAACAGATATCCTGAATTGCCAGGGAACCTTAAACTGGATAAAGAGTAGTTGGCAGGGCGGGCCGTGCGGATTATCTTAAATTCGTGAGCAGGGAGTCAGTCGCCGGGCACTGGCCGTCCGGTCCGGGCGCTCCAGTGCTCTGGCATTTAAATTGCTTCATGTTTTCCTGCGTATCAAGTCATTCAATCAGGCATGGATATTAATTTGATCTTGACGAGAAAACTGTTTCGACCGGCGCTGGAGTGGGTGGAGAACAGCCTGGGTGTCCCCGTATTCCCGCGGGACCGGATCCTGAGTGCGGTATCGGGCGACGGGGTCCATTGGGAGCGCCGGCCGGGGATCGTTATCGACGTGAAAGGGGAGCACGGCAGCGAGATGGTTTACTGGCCCCACGTTGTCGACTTTGGAAATTACAGACGGATGTATTTCGTGGGCTCGCACCTGGTAAATGGCCACTGGCGGGAGCGGATTTTAAGCGCCCGGGCAGAATCGGGCGATAACTGGGAAATCGAGCCGGGGGAACGAGTCAGCCCCGGGGGGGAGTTTGACAGCCATTTTGCAAGCTCGCCTAGAGTAGTTGGCATATCAGGTGGATATCGCATGTACTACTCGGGAAAATCTTCAGGCGTGCAACCCCGGATCCTGAGCGCTGTTTCCCGGGACGGGCTGTCCTGGCAGAAGGAACCGGGGGTCCGCCTGTCTCCCCTGACCGGTATCTCCGAATACCTGTCGGCGCCTTCGGTGATTTGTGATGGCAGCGAGTGGTTGATGGTATTCACGAGCCGATTTGGATATTCCGCCAGAATTGGAATTGCCCGATCCGAGGACGGGCTTGCCTGGTCCTGGACTGTGGAAAAGGGAGGGGACCTTATTAATCCCGGCCCAAGGTTGTGTGCAGCTAACCCCTCGCCGGTGTTTCATAATGGACTATACCGGGTCTATTATTCTGGTCACGATGGGAGTGTTTATAAAGCTAAAATATATTTTTCCGACACGCGGGATTTTAAAACCTGGTCTCCCGGCGTGGAGTGTCTGGATTTCAGCGGCCCGTTTGAAAGAGCCGAAGTAGAATACTGCCATGTAATCAGAGAGAGTGAGCTCGATTGGAAAATGTATTATACGGGCTTTTGGGGAAAACACCTTCTTTCCCCAATCACCAGTTACATCTACAGTCGGAAAGCTAAAGCTGCCAGGGCGGGATTGGCTGCTGATTATTGATGTCGAGCTGAAATGCAGCGTGCGGTTCGCCAACCGCATTGAATTTACTGCGCTCTCGTCTAACTGAAAAGGTAGGGACAATGGAGAAGGAAAATGAGAAGCAATATTTTGTTAATAGCAGGTACTGGACCTGGGAAGAAATGTCGGCTCAACTCGATAGCGCACTAGCCGGTCTGGAGACGGGGAAAACCAACAGGTTGTCGTATGCCATGGATTGGGTCGAAGGTGATACTGTGCTGGACGTTGGCTGTCAACGCGGTGTTTACTCGTACTATCTGGCAAAAAACGGGAAAAAGGTGGTTGGCGTGGAAGTGGATCGGACTGTGCTGGAAATCGCCGAAAGAAAATTTACGCACCCTAACCTCAGTTTCAAGTCCGTGGACGGTACCCGGTTGGATTTACCTGCGGAGTCGTTCGATTGTGCGCTGCTGCTGGAAGTGCTGGAGCACACCTACCACCCCCGCGGCCTGATCCGTGAAGTCCACCGTGTGCTGAAGCCCGGGGGAACTCTGATTGTCTCAGTCCCCAATGCCGCCTCGTATCATACCCTGGCCCGGTCGCTGTTTTTGCCCACTGCTTCCTATTTTGCTGAAATGGAAACCTGGCCGGATTTCGCCACTGACCAGCGGGACCATTACTACTACTGGGACGCGTTCACCCTTTACCGTCTGCTCAACAGGCAGGGTTTCGGTTACCGGGACCACCGCTATGTGGACAGCCGGCGGGTGTTCAGACTGCTCAGCAAGGTGCTGCCCCCGCTCAGGAAGATGTCCACGTCGTTTATGATCAAGGTCAGCAAGCAGGAAAGTTGACTGGCTTTAGCATTCCAATCCGGATCAATCATCACGTTTTACAGCACGGAGATAGTAGCTGCGGCAGCCGTTAAGCAGCCATTTTTGTGTGCCCAGGCGCTTGAACATGTCATACCAGCCCGGCAGGAATTGCACGAGCCGCCCCGGCGGGTAAAGCGACAGGATCAGCGCGCGCGGCAGCATCAGCTTGACCTCACCCGGCAGCCAGCAGAGCAAGCTGGGCAGGGGGTTCCAGCCGACCAGCTCCCGGACGCTGTACCCGTGATTTTCAAAAAACGCGGCGGCTTCCCGCGGGGTCCAGAAGCAATCCTTGCCCCGGCCCTGGACCGGGCAGACACGGTTCGCCTCGACAAAATGCATTTCTCCTCCGGGCTTCAGTAACTCCGACAACCTGCCGACAGTCCTGATTTTCTCCTCGACAGTGCGCTCGTAATACAGCACCCAGCCCAGCACCAGGGTGTCGAAGCTCCGGGGGGCGAACGGCAGCTCCCGCCAGTTGCCGCACACGGCCCTGAGAGCGAGTCGTTCAGCGCGGGAAAGTCTCCGCAGGCTCAGCAGTGCGTCCCGTTCCAGTTCGATCCCGAATACGTCGTTGCCCGCTTCGGCGGCCACCGCTGCCAGCACTCCGGCGTTGCAGCCCACGTCCAGAACCCGCCGTCCGCTCAGCGCATTCAGCCGCTCGGCGAGCAGGAACCGGACGTCCATCGGGTCGCCCCACCAGCGCGCGGGCGCATGGCGCATCCAGCGCTCGATAATATTACGCCGCAGGTTGTCGTCGATCGGCATTTGCATCACTCGCGGGCAGAGGGATCGTGGAACAAACCGCCATGCATCAGGATACAATCATGCCGGCGCGCGGGCAATCGTTTTCAGCGGCCGGGCTGTGCTCAAGGTTGACAATCCGGGAGCGTTGGAGGCATCTTTGCTCGACGTCAATCGATCGAGCGCAAGTTCATCTTCACACCCTCCCGATCCATGACCGGTATCGACCGCAGAAAACTGAAATTCAAACCGCTGGCCGCCAGGGAAAACAAGGTGGTGGCCGAACGGGATTTTATCTGTCCGGGAAGCTCATTCCAACGACTGGATGAGGATAAGGCCAGGCTCGTTTCCGAGGCGGCGGAGAGAATCCGCGCGGCCCGGGACGGCGGCTGTCCGGTGATGATGACATTCGGCGCCCACACGATCAAGAACGGGCTGGGACCGGTGATCTCCTCACTGGCCGCTCAAGGCTGGCTGACTCACCTGGCTACCAACGGAGCCGGGATAATCCATGACTGGGAATTCGCTTATCAGGGCCGGAGCAGCGAGGATGTCCGCGCCGGCGTGGCCCGTGGCGAGTTCGGCAACTGGCGGGAAACCGGCTGGTGGCTCAATATGGCGTTGAACGTGGGGGCGTTCCGGGGTCTGGGCTACGGCGAGAGCGTGGGTGCGCTGATCGCCGGCGATGGACTGGAACTGCCGGGGAGGGACGAACTGGCCGCCGCCGTCGTCGGCTGGGAGGACGACCCGGAGCGTAGCGCCGCCGCCGCGGATTTACTGGCCGTGACACTGCGCCTGGAGATCGATGAGGGCTGGCACGGTCTCGAACACGCTGGCAGGCAGTACAGTTTGCAGGCGGCGGCTCTGGAGCATGGGGTGCCGCTGACCGGCCACCCGATGTTCGGACATGACATTATCTACAACCATCCCGCCAACTGCGGGGCGGCGATCGGCCGGTGCGCCGAGCGGGATTTCCTTTCGTTCGCGGCTGAGGTGAGTAATATTGCGGGTGGAGTCTACCTCTCGGTCGGCAGCGCGGTGATGAGCCCGATGGTGTTCGAGAAGAGCATGTCGATGGCCCAGAACCTGGCGCTCCAGCGCGGCGAAAGAATCGAGGACCACTACATCCTGGTGGTGGACCTGGCCGAATCGAAATGGGACTGGAGCCGGGGGGAGCCACCCGAGGACAACCCGGACTACTACCTGCGCTACAACAAGAGTTTCAGCCGGATGGGCGGCACGATGCGCTACCTGTCCGCCGATAACAGGGATTTCCTGCCGGCCCTTCACGCTGAACTGACAACAGGGAACAGGGACTGATATGAACGAGCATATCAAACAACTGACTAAAGACTACCCGCAGCTCGAATCCTGCGCCGCGGAGATCGACAGCGCGTTCGAGCTGCTCGCGGGCTGTTTCCGCTCCGGCGCCAAGCTGCTGCTGGCGGGCAACGGCGGCAGCGCGGCCGACTGCGGGCACTGGGCCGGCGAGCTGCTCAAAGGTTTTCGCCGCCGGCGGCCCTTGGGCCCAAAGGAAGTTGATATGCTGGGCCCGGAACTCGGCAAAAACATTCAGGGCGGTCTGCCCGCGGTGCCGCTGCCCTCGCTGGTGTCGTTCGCCACAGCCTGGGCCAACGACTGTGCGCCGGAGTACGTTTTCGCCCAGGGCGTGTGGGCGCTCGGTTCGGAGGGTGACGTTTTCGCGGGCCTCTCGACCTCGGGCAACTCCGCCAATATCCTGCGCGCGGCGGAAACAGCCGCGGCCAGGGGTATCAAGGTGCTGGGCCTGACCGGCGCCGATGGCGGTGAGCTGGCCGCGCTGTGCGAGGTTTGTATCCGGGTGCCGGAGAGCGAGGTCCACCGTGTCCAGCAGCTTCACTTGCCCGTGTACCATTGCCTGTGCCTGATGGTCGAGGACGAGTTTTTTCCAGCTTAATCATCGAGATGGGGTGGCAGCCGATGGACAAGATCAAGGTGGCCACGGTGCAGATGGAGCACCGGGACGGGGATAAACAGTACAACCTGTCGGTTGTCGAAAAATTCAGCCGCAGGGCCGCGGCCCAGGGCGCGGTTGCCGTGGCTTTCCCCGAATGCTGTATTTCGAGTTACATGTACCTGGAGGGCCTGTCGCGTCCGGAGCTGGAAGCCCT
>VRUH01000057.1 GCA_019456185.1 Candidatus Glassbacteria bacterium
CAACGGCTTGAACCATGCTGATTTTCTGGAAAACCTGACTGTCCCCTGACGGCTCACCCGGTCTTCAGAGCATCCTCCACGGCCAGCAGGATCAGCTTGCTGCTGGTGGTGGCCCCGCTGATTGTCTCCACATCGGACCGCTGCTCCCTGACCACTCTTTCCAGTACGCCCTCGGACAGCCGGGTATATAATTTTTCGGAATGTCCCATCGATAGGCAGTAGTCATTTTTGCGGAGTACGCGAAGATGCAAAAGCCGATTACAATTAGGCGGACTCAAGAAGAAACGCTAATCATTACCTGCGATTCGCCACAGCGTGGAGATTATGTGGAGAAGGTACTTGTTGCTATCTCTGAGTTTGAGGCCGAGTTTACAGATAGACCATTAGAGGCGAAGGGTTAACCGCCGATTCTTTCGTTGCAACCACTCGGTGCATAGGCGTTTTGATAATTTTGCAACAGGTCTTCCTCTTCGGCTTCTCTGTTTTGGAGTGAGGAATTAAGATGCACGTGGACATGTGTTGCGCCCTTTGAGGTTATGCAACTCCATTTGTGGTGGGAGGACCCAACCCGATCTTCCAAGTCGCCTTGGCCGATGTAAATTGGACTCCAAAGATTATCGACCAATTTTGTGAAGATATAATTGCCGTTTTGATTGGGGTCAAAGGTTTGTGGGAGAGAATGGACGTGATACGTATACGGCGTACCGCTTGCCCCATCCCAAGTACAAGTGTCTACGGCTGGCATAATCAACTCCTTCGGGGTTAATGGTTCTTTGAAATTGAATAAAAGCCGATAGGTGCAGGGACGATGGTTCAGCCCCTACCGCTTACGTTTAACGAAGAAATGGAAGAATTTAGCCCGTTTGGGATAAATTCGCTTCCCATTCTTCACGATGTAGTGGCAGAAGACCTCAATCCGGTCGTCACCTGGGCGAGTCTTCACACTCATCGCAAGCTCCTTTTGTTAAGTGAACGGTTTCCCAAATACCCGACCCCGGCTCCCCGGCTGGATGCCCATGCAGACACCCAACGGAGGAGGGGGTGGGGTAAAAGTTAACCGCCACTAACAGAAGCAAGCGAAAGGGGAGCCTCTCCTTCGGCACCTACCGGCGTTATAAACGAAAAGAGGAACAAAAAGCGTCCCGCCTATAATATGACAATAGTTTTGCAGATTGTCAACCAATTGCGTTACCGCCTGTCCCGCCGCCCGGGAGTACATCGCCGTTTCGCCCGCTCCCGGTCAGCCATTGCGTAATTCTCACGCGGGGCTTATTGTAAGCTCGCTGACCGAAAGGATATTTTAGCGATGTTCCACACTCGAAAAAATACCGGGAACTGCCTTCTGCCTCTTCTGGTCGTATTCCTGCTCGCGGAGGCAATCGCGGGATGCGCTCCGGACGGCGGACGGCGTGAACTCAGGTTCCTGGCCCTGACCGACACCCATATCGCCAGCGGCGGGGACCTGGGCCGCTTCCGCGATTTCCTGCACAGCGTGCGGGACCGTGATGTGGAGTTCGCGGTGGTGCTGGGCGATATCGTGGGCCACCAGCCCGAGTACCTGGAGGGTGTCCGTCAGGTGGCCGAGCGCGCGGAGCTGCCGGTCTACCTCCTGCCGGGCAACCACGACGACAACTACGCGCGCAACACCGAATGGTGGACCTCCGTTTTCCCCTCCCCCTACTACCGTTTCAGCCACGCCGGCTACCATTTTGTCATGAACTGGAGCCAGGACCGCGAGGGACCGCTCGGCTGGCTCGAGGCCGCGCTTGACTCGATCCCTCCCGGCGAACCGATCGTGTTCTGCCAGCACTATCCTCCCGGGTATTCCGGCGCACCGGACGAGGGACCCTGGCCGCTGCTGGCCGGGCGCAGCAGTGACCTGGTCGCCGCGCTCTCCGGGCACACGCACCGCAGGATGAGCGATACTGTCGGCACGATCCGCAGCGAGACCCTGGACAACTGCGCGATGGACCCGAGGCGCGAGGGACATTTCTACGAGATTACCCTGACCGGTAAGGATATTACGAAAATCGAGGCATTCCCGTTCAGCGAGCTGGCCCTCGGCTCCCCGGACAATGCTCCGCCCACCGTGGCTGTGGAAAACGACAGCGCGTATTTCGTGCTGGCCGGGCCGCTGGAAGTGCGCGGTACGGCTGCCGACGACGCCGGGCTGGCCGCCGTGGAGTGGCGGATTGATAACAGCGCCTGGCTGGCGGCCGAGGGGACCGGGGAGTGGTCAGTCCCGCTCGATCCCTCGCAACTCGCTCCCGGACACCATCTGCTGCGGCTGCGCAGCCGGGATGACGCCGGGATGAACTCGCTGGGCTTCGCCGCGGCCACGCTCTATGTCCCAGAGCCGGAGCCGGTCGGGAATACGGTTGTACTCAGCCAGGGCATAGCGGGTTACTCGGGCTGCACGGATATCACCGTAATGGGCCATGCCCCGGAAGCCAACAACGATGGCGGAGACCTGGACTGCTGGGTCTACGGCCCCGATGGCAGCCAGGAGTTCAGCGAGTTCTACATCCGGTTCGACCTGCGGGGTGCCCGCCCGGAGCCGGACGCGGAAGTCAGCAGCGTACGGCTGGAACTGTTCTGCAGCCGCCAGAACAGTATTTCGCCGGCGGACGGCGACGACCTCTACCGGACAGGACTCGCAGGCGGGCAGTGGAGCGAGGAGATCACTTTCCGCACCCGGCCCCCGCAACCCGGCTGGCTGGCTGCCGATGAGCGGGAAATCGAGCAGGAAACGGCCGAATGGCCGGTCCCGGCGGGCATGCAGGAAATCAGGCCCGAGGTCAAACTGGTGGTCGATCTCGACGGGTTCGCCGGAGACGTGGAGCGCTGGCTCGACAACCCGCGCGATAACCACGGCTGGGTGATCAGCCCCGTGCGGGAAGACTACAATATCTCGTTCCGTTCCAGGGAGTACTGGATCCCCTCGATGCGGCCCAGGCTGGTGATCGAGTTCGAGTAAAATCATCTCGCGGCAAAGCCGAATCCAGGATATTCCCATGCCTCATCTCGCCCTCGGACTGGATTCATCCACGCAGAGCCTGAGCGCCGCTGTAATCGATATCGAATCGCGCGGCCGGGTCTGCGAGATAACTCTGGACTACCTCGCCGACGAACGCCTGGGCGGGTTCGGGATCGGCGAGGACTACCTCCTGCCGCCGGAGGAGCCCGGCGACGCCCGCCAGCCCGTGGCCATCTATTTCGCCTCGCTGGACGCGCTGTGCGAGCGGCTGGCCGGGGAGCTGAAAAAACACGGCCTCTCGCCGGCCAATATCTCCGCGATCAATGTCTCCGGCCAACAGCACGGCCATGTCATGCTCAGCAGGCGGGCGGAGGATGTTTTCGGGCAGTTGAATGCGGACAGCCCACCGCGACAAACGCTGGCTGATATCCTCTCCCCGGCGCCGGCCGTAGCCTGGGCCAGAATCTGGCGGACCGCGAACACGGCGGCCGAGGCCGCTGCCGTGACCGAGCGCGCAGGCGGCCGAAAGCGGATAATCGAGCTTACGGGCAGCGACGCCCCGTTGCGCTTCAGCGCGTTCGGCATCCGTAAAACCGCGCTGGCTCACCCGGAAGCCTACGCCGATACCGCTATTATCCACCAGATCAGCAGCCTGATCCCCGCTGTGCTCACCGGCCAACTTTCGATTGCGCTCGACTGGGGCAACGCCTGCGGCAGTTCGCTGATGAATTACCGGGAAAAACAGTGGAGTCCCGACCTGCTGGCCGCCGTCGCAGCCGACCTGCCGGGGGGACCCGACGGCCTCCGGGAACGCCTGCCCGAACTTGCGTCCGCCCGGACCCGGGCGGGACGGGTCGCGCGCTACTTTACCGCCGGCTATGGCTTCGACCAGGAGTGTATCGTTGGAATCGGCTCCGGCGACAACCCGCAGACCAAGGTGCTGACCGGCGGGACTTTACTGAGCCTGGGCACAAGCTTCGTGATCATGGCCGCCGCCGGCAGCGCCGAAAGCGCAATCGACAGCCGTGGGTACGCCAACGCGATGTACGACGCCCTGGACAGGCCGTTCTGTTTCGGCTGCCGGACCAACGGCGCCCTGCGCTGGGACGGGGTCCGGGCCATGCACGGGCTGGGCAAACGCGATTACGCAGCGGCTGAATCAGCTCTGGCGGTTACTCCTGCCGGCAACAACGGCCGTCTGTTTATCTGGCGCACGGAAGCCGAGTCGTTCCCTGTGGCGCCGCCCGCGGGACCGCTGAGGATCGGCTATTCCGAGCCTGAGCTGGCAGCCGATTACAGCGGGATCGTGGAAAGCAGCCTGGCCGGCATGTATCTCAACTCCCGCCATATCATGTCCGGCGAAGGCGAGTTGTATCTCACCGGCGGGCCGTCAGCGAGCCTGCCTGTCCTGCGTCGCGCCGCGGCGATATTCGGGCGCAGGACGGTGGCGGTGGAATCCGGCGGCGCCGCCCTGGGCGCGGCGGCCACAGCCGCCTGCCTGTGGCTCGCCAAGCACGAGCCGGAATTCGATCCCGGAGCCTGGTGCAGCTCACTGCTGGAGCGCAGAGCGGTTGTCGAGCCGTCCCGCGAGGACATCCGGGCATTCCACGGGGACCAGGGAATGCTGCGGCGTTACCGGCAAAGCGAAGCGGACATTTCCTAAGCCCCTCTCTTCAGAAAACTCTCAAGCCCCAACGTTCCAACTCCGAGCATCCGGAAAAATTCCGGAACATTATTGAGAATGAGTTTTATTATAATTTAGTTAGCGGCCACAGTGTTTTCCGGAATGTCGTTTTGCGGACTCCGGTCCAATATCCTGGGGGAATTACTCAATGATGTGAGGTGTTGAATGGATAGCGAGAAACGGCGGGAGGATCCGAAAGACCTGCGTGAAACCGGAGGTCGCTGCGAGGACGATCTAAGCAGGCGCAGTTTTATCGGCGAATCGACAAAGCAGATTACGGTTTTCGCTTCGGCTGGTGCGCTGGCCGCACTGGCTGCTGCGTGCGGTGGAGGCGGCGGGCCCAGCCCCACCGCGCCGAACCCCACTGGGGGAGGAAACGACAACGGCGGGGGCAATGCAAGCGGTCTGGCTATCGACATCTCCCAGTCTCAATACAGCGCCCTGGCCAATGTCGGCGGAACAGTGTCGTTGAGCGGCACGTCGCTCTCGGGGCTGCCCTCCAACGGGATCTTCATCATTCGCAGCTCGCAGACTTCCGTGACCGTGCTCAGCCGAACCTGCACTCATCAGGGCTGCCAGGTGGGATCGTTCAATTCCGGCGGGATCGCCACCTGCCCTTGCCACGGCTCGCAGTACAATACGATGGGCTCGGTGGTGCAGGGACCGGCAACCGGCAGCCTGACAAGCTACAGCGCCACGCTGGAAGGCAACATTATCGAGATAAATATCTGAATATGGATGTGGGGACGATGGGTGGATTGATGGGAGCAAAGCCGGGACAAATGTCCCGGCTTTGCTGTTTTGAAATCGGTTCACTTCAGGCCGAGACCAGGTATTCCTCGATTTTCTCGCGCAGAGTTTTGAGGGTCCAGGCCCGCTTGCTGTCGTCCTGCTCCAGCAGGGTCATCCGGAAACCGGCGACATCGGTGTTGAACCCGGAGAGCGGCACGACACAGATCCCGGTGGCGGCCAGCAGATAGAGCATCAGCCTTTTGTCCGGCGTGGAGGTCCGGCTCTGCAGCGCCTCGTTCAATATCTGCCTGACTTCGGGATTTTCCACCTCCAGGCTCTGGCGCTCGTTCAGCACGCCCTCATCGAACGCAACCGGCGCGTAGAATGCGCCATCGGGACGGACCGCTTTCACAGCGTCGAGACCGCTGAACGCCTCGGCGAACTCCCTCGAGCGCTGCCCGTAGACCCGGCAGCGTTCCTCCAGATGACCGTCGTAGCGCCGATCGGCCATCACGCGGGGAATAGTCATCTGGGGCTGAGTAGTGGCGCAGACCTCCTGCATCTTGGCGTCGAACATGCACTGTACGAACCGCTTGAACTGAGGGGAGCCCGCGGTGTTGTAGCACTCCATCCAGCCGCAGCGCGAGCCGGGCCAGGGGTATTCCTTGCTGATCCCCTTCAGCGAGATCGCCGGGACTCCGCCGGCCACGCTCGAAAGCAGGGTACTTTTTCTGCCGTTAAAGGTGAGCCGGCAGTAAATCTCATCGGCGATCACGAACAGCCCGTACTCCCCGGCTATTTCCACCACGCCCCGCACGGCTTCTTCCGGCCAGACCGCTCCGGTGGGGTTGTCGGGGTTGATTATTGCGATCGCTGCGATATTCCCGTTATCCTTCACCTTCCGGCGGATTTCATCCAGGTCCGGCAGCCAGCCGCTGTCCGGGGTCATCCGGTACTGCACCGCCTCGGCGTTCAGCCCGGCGTGGAAACGCTCACGGCTGGAGTGGATGGGGTAGCAGGGCGACGGGGCCAGCACGCGGGCGTCCCTGTCCAGATAGCCGTAGAGCTTGTTGACCGCATCGGCCAGGCCGTTGTAGAAGAAAATATCGTCGGGTGAAACCTGCACGCCGCCGCTGGCGTTGTTCATCCGGGTCAGGAATTCCCGGGTTTCATCCATGCCCGCGCTCGGGCAGTAGCCCCAGCTTTTGTAATCGCTGACCACTTCCTGCATGTGCCCGATCAGCCAGTCCGGGACCCGCTCGCCCTTCGCAACCGGATCACCGATATTCTCCCAGGTTATATCCAGGCCGGCGGCCTGCATTTTTTTTGCGCTCTGGACTACGCCCCTGATCTCATAGATCAGCTCATCGGCCTGGGGGTGAACGATATTGCGACGCATTGTTTCCAGCTCCGTCCGAACCGCTGGTTTCCGACGGCCGGCCGGTTCTCCCCGGCCGCGGCTGCAAAGTAACTATTGTCAGTCAAGGGATTACAAGGAAAAGTTACTATTTCGGGATGGGTTCTGCAAGTGGATTGGCGGGCCACGCACCATGCCCGTCTCCGGGAGAATCGGTCCGGAGAGGGGCAGCACGGCTGCGGTTTCGCTGCTTCAGCTTAACGGGGACCCTCGACCTGCGGAGGCGGCGTGGATGCCGGTTCCAGCACCAGCGTGGAGGCCATCATATCGTGAAGCGCCTGGCTGCGTGGAGCCAGCAGGGCGATAAACAGGCCGAGAAAACAGGGCAGTATCGACAGCAGGCGCCCGAAACCCCGTCCCAGCCCCCTCCTCCAGCTCATCCTGCGGCCGTACTGGTCGGTGACGAAAATCCCGAACAGCATTTTACCCGGTGTAGCCTGGCGCAAGCTGGCCTCGAAAACCGCATGGTAGAGAGCGAAAATCACCACGACCAGCGGACCCGGGATATCGTGGGGTACGCCGCGCAGAAACCCCGGCAAATGATAGACTATCGAGTCGAACGCACCGCGCAGACCGATCCATTTTGTGATCCCGCCGATCATATCGAGCGGAAACCACAGCGCGCCCAGCGCGGCCTCCAGCAAACCGATCAGCATAAAAACAATCACCGTATCGACCAGCAGGGCCGCGAAGCGCTTGAGCAGCGAAGCGTACCGGGTCGCCAGCATCACTTGTTCTCCTGTTCGGGTTTGTCATCGCCGGGCAAGTTTTCCTCCGGTTGTCGATCGTTCGATTTTTCCGTGGTCTCTGTTGGCGGTTCCGCTGACGGGGCAGCTGCTTCCGGCTCAGCGGGCACGGCCACGCCATCTGGCTGAGGCGCGGGAATTCCTCCTGGTGGCACCGCCTGGGGCGGGGCCGTGTTTGCCTGCGGCGCGGGATAAGCCGGTTCCAGCACCAGGGTGCCTGCCATCATGTCGTGAAGGGTCTGGCTGCGGACGGTAAACAGGGCGATAATGTAGCCCAGCCAGCAGAAGATCTGGCTCAGCACCTTGCCCACCGTGCGTCCCAGGGAACGCGGAAAGCTGATCCGTCGCCCCAGCTCGTCGGTGACAAACATCCCCAGCATCATCTTGCCCGGCGTGGCCTGACGCGGACTGCTCTCGAACACCGCAAAATAGAACCAGTATATCAGCATGTGAATGAATATCCAGAAAACGATTGCCGCCACGGGCAGGCTGGCCAGCACGGCCCGGATAATATCTTCGGGGTCACCGTAGTAGGAGAAATGGTTGAAATTATGCAGCGACAGCCAGGCCAGAACACCGGTGCCGGCGGTAAGCAAGGCCAGCGGCAGGACAACCAGCGCGGCCAGGATGCTGGCCAGGATTATATCGACAATGTGGGCCACGAAGCGTTTCAGGAACGACGCGTACTGGGTGGGCAGCATCACTTGTTCTCCTGTTCAGAATCGTTCTCACCAGTAGGATTTTCTTCCGGCTTTGCTTCACCAGTGTTACTGTCCGCAGCCTGCGGTGATTCGGTTTCCGGCGGAGCCGGCGGCTGGGGACTTTCAGTAATTTCTACTGTATCAGTTTGCGGCGCGGAAATTCCTCCCGGTGGTGCCGCCTGGGGCGGGGCCGTGCTTGCCTGCGGCGCGGAATAGGCCGGTTCCAGCACCAGGGTGCCGGCGATCAGGTCGTGAAGGGTCTGGCTGCGCGGGGTGAACAGGGCCAGGACGTAGCCCAGCCACAGAATCAATTTGCTCAGAATTTTGGCCAGTGTACGCGCCAGGGCGCGCGGGAAAGATATCCTGCGTCCATGAATGTCTGTGACAAAAATGCCCAGCATCATCTTGCCCGGCGTGGCCTGGCGCGGGCTGCTCTCGAACACCGCAAAATACAGCCAGTACAGTACCGTGTGAAACAGAAACCACATCACCATGAGCGCCACGGGAATCGGGGTAAACGACCCGAACCAGGGTTCGAAAATACGCGGCAGCATGGCTTGCGGAACTCCGGACATGCCGCAATTCCAACCAAAGCTGAACAGGTTGTCGATCACTTCCTCATCAGCAACTATCAGGGCGAACGGAATCAGCACAAAAGCCGCCAGCAGAGCCGTGAATACCGTATCGATTACGAAGGCCGCAAAGCGTTTCAGGAACGAAGCGTATTTTGTGGGCATCATCAAGGTCCTCACAGCTAAAATTGAGGTCGCTTTCCCAGTTGTCTTCAGTATGTCCGACACGCCAGTCCCGTATCCGGTTCCAAAATTTACTCGCCTGTTACCGCTGCCATGGATGATAAGTTAATCTCTTTCCCGCCGGATTCAATTATTTGTTCAATCACCAGGAATTTTGCTCCGGAGCTGATTTTTTCAACTCCCTGGATTTGAGGAGAGCCAGACCCCGGCTTTTCTTCCCAATTCAGCGGCTGGTTGTTATTATTCACTCACCGTCAACCGTACCAGGAACATGGCATGCCGACCCTCAAACAGTTATTCGCCCTGGCTGCTGTCCTGCTGTGCCAGGCTGTTACAGCATTCGCCGCCCGGCCGTTCCCGGAAACAGTCTACGACTCGCTCAACCAGCGCTCGATATTCATTTTCAGCGACCAGCTCAGCAGCAGTCTCTCCGAGGGCGAGGCCCGGTTCGCCGCCACCCACTTCGTCGGCTGCCAGAAAATGACCCGGGCCGCTATCGACCGGATCCGCCAGTACAACGAAAATTTCATCCACATGCACTACAAGCTGGCTGTCACCGTGGATTCGATGGACATCTACTGGATGGTAATCGGCGGCGAGTGGGTCAGCAATAACTACCAGGAGGGCACCAACTGGTACACCGTGCGCCAGCACGCTGACTGGCCGCTCAAGAACGCCCAGGGGCAGATGGCTGTCCACGGCTCGCCCTACCGCCGGGTGATCATGGAACTGGACAACGAGGAGTTCCGCGACTGGTGGGTCAGCTCGTGTATCGAGGAGATGACCGCCAACGGGGCCGACGGGGTGTTCGCCGACACTTACACCGTGCCCGCGCTGTGGGGACGGACCAACTACCCCGAACTTTTCAATGACAGCGTCACCGTAACTCTGAGAGACTGGATCCCCAAGCTCAACGACTACGGGGCCTATGTCTATACGCGGCTCGATTCGGCAGGGTTCTATTTCTACCCGAATATCGACAACCTCCAGACCACCTGGGCCGACCCGGCAACCCACTACTGGACCGGCGACAGTATCCACGCGGCCATGCTGGAAAGCTGGGGCAACTGGTCGAACAGCACCGACGCGCAGAGCGCCATGCAGCAGGTGGCCAGGATCCAGAACAGCGGCAAGTTCCTCCACGCCGAGAGCTATTTCGGCCCCGGCCGCGGCCCGAACTTCGACCTGACCGACGCCCAGGCCAGGATGTGGCTGGCCGGGACTTACCTGCTCTGCAACCAGGGCAGGATGTACCTTTCGATGTACGGACCCAGCGAGAAAGGGCTCGGGATGACCGGCCGCGCGCTGTGGTTCCCGGTCTACGAGATCGATCTCGGTCCGTTCGAGAAAACCTGGAATTCCCTGGCCGAACAGGGTCTGCTGTGGAACAGCGTTTTCCGCCGCAATTATGAAAAAGGCTTCGTGCTGGTCAATGCCTCTGACGCCGCCCGCAGCGTGGACCTGGGGGGCACGTTCTGGCTGGCCGAGGACCCGGAGACGACCGATCAATACTGGGCCGACGGCAACGGGAACGAGGATGTCAGCCTGGCCTACCGGCCTGTCGCCAGTCTGGACATGCCCGCCTACAGCGCGGCGATCCTGCTCGACGAGGAACCCGCGTGCGTGCTGGAACCGCCCGGGGACTACGACGGCGACGGGGCGCTGGGGTTGCCGGACGTCATCGCCCTGCTGCGCGGCCTGAGTTCCGGGGCGGAGGACCCCTGTCTGGATTTCAACGGCGACGGCAGGCGGAGTATCCTGGACGTGGTCGATCTGCTGCTTAAAATCTCCCGGGATTGAGCCGGAAGGGGTTTTAGATGAAACTCGGCGTGCACGCTTATGTCTGGACCTCCGAGTGGAACGACAGCCGGCTCGGACTGATCGAGCGCTGCGGCCGGCTGGGCCTGGACCTGATCGAAATCCCCCTGATGCGGCTCGATCTCTGCAACCCCGACAAGATCAGGCGCGAGTGCGAGCGGGTGGGGATCGCTGTCTGCACTTCCACCGTGCTTAACGCCTCCACCGATCTGACCAGCGGCTCGGCGCGGGTGCGACAGGCGGGCACCGATTATCTCAAAGCGTGTGTCGAGGCCACCGCGCGGATGGGCGGAGACACGTTCAGCGGGGTGATCTACTCGGAGATCGGCAAGAAAAGCGATGAACGCCCCGGGGCGGCCGAGTGGAAACACAGCGCCGAGGGCCTCAAAGAGGTCTGCCGCTACGCACAAGAGTTCGAGATTACCGTCGGAATCGAGCCGGTCAACCGCTACGAGACATACCTGGTCAACACCTGCGAGCAGGCCCTCGAGCTGATCGGGATGATCGGCGAACCGAACGCGGCGGTGCATCTGGATACCTATCACATGAATATCGAAGAGAAAGATTTCTACGAAGCCACCAGGCTGGCGGGAGAACGCTTGTGCCACTACCACCTCTGCGAGAACGACCGCGGCGTGCCCGGTACCGGGCTGGTGGACTGGGACGGTATTTTCCGCGCGCTGGGCGAGATGAACTACAGCGGCAACGCGGCGCTCGAGTCGTTCGTGGATGTGTCGGACAACATGCGCGAGGCCACCTGCGTCTGGCGCGACCTGGCGCCTTCGGGGGATGTGCTCGTGGACGAGGGCGCCCGGCTGATCCGCGAACTGGCGCATAAGTACGGGCTGGCTTAACCTGAAAGCGTTTTTGATTTGACGAGTTTCGACACTGTAAAAAAATCCACCTGAACCAGCGAGGCCGCCGGATGAAATTCTCTACTCTGCTTGCGCTACTCTGCTTTGCCCTGTCTTTTATTCCGCCGCTCAGCGCCGGGACAGTCGATACCCGCGCGCCGGAGGGGCTGAACCTGCCCGCGGAGCCGGCGGCTGAGGCTGGATGGTCGCAACAGGACGGACAGTACGTGCTGGAGCCGAACCAGGAAGGTATCTTGACTATCCCCGCCTGGTTCGACAGCAACCGTCCCCCGCGCGGCGAGTGCGTGGTGCTGGAGGTGGAATTCCTGGATAACCTGGCTCATCCAGTCCGCGCCGAAATCTACAGCGCGCTCGGCACCCGCCAACCCTGGAGCGAACTTCACCGGTTCGGCGGCACGGGCGACAACCGGTGGAAAACCGCCCGCGTACCAGCTACCAGCGACTTTATCTGGCGCGACAAAACCAGCGGCCTGGTGCAATTCAAGCTGATCGCGGGCGACAGCGGCCTGAGATTGCGCTCGTTCAGGCTGGTTGCGCCGCAGACAGGCGATGAGCAGCGTTACAATGCCGAAACCCGCCAGTGGGTGGAACGGGAACAGCGCCGCGGCGAGATTGACCCGAGCTACTGGGAAAAAACCGAAGCTCCCGTGCTGACCGGCGATTGGGCCGGCTCTCCGCTGGTGCCATACGTCCGCAACTGGATGGACCTGGTAATGCCGGTCAGCGCGCCGCGCGCCGGAGAGGCCGGGGCCGCGCTCTCCACCCGAATGTTCACCAACGAGTTCCAGACGCTCCAGCTCGGGATTTACGCCAACGGACGGGATTTGAGCGGCGTGACAGTCGAAGTGGAGCCGGTCAGGGACGACGCCGGGAAGGTAGTCGCCACGGCCCGGGTGCGGGTGGCCCAGTACACGGTGGACAGAGGCTACACATATCCCGGCTTTTTCGTGGAGCCGTACCCGCAACTGCTCTGGCCCTCGTACGCGTTCGATATTCCCGCCGGACGGAGCCACCTGGTTTACTTCATCGTGCGTACCGAGGACAAGACCGCCAGACCGGGCAAGTATAAAACCATGGTTTCAGTAACGGCCGAAGGTGTCCCCGCGGAAAAAATTCCTTTGGAGGTGGAAATCCTGCCCCTGCGGCTGCTGAGCATGGACGAGGCCGGGATCCGGATGGGCGGCTGCACCACCAACCTGCTGCCCGAGTTCGAGCTGGATTTCCTCTCGGACTATAACCACAACATGATTAATATCTGGTATTCAGGCATCCGGCCCGAACTGAGCGGAAACGGCGACGGGTTCGAGCTCGATTTCACGGTGATGGACGACTGGATGGCCGCCAGCAGGCGCCAGGGGATCAACTACCATGTCTATTTCCTGGGCGGCAACCCGTACGGTTTCCCCCGCACGATGCACCTGCCGCGCACGCTGGCCAACACGGTGATGGGACTGGATGACAGCGGCTGGGCCGCGCTCAGCATGGCCGACCCGGACAATGTCCCCCCGCGGATAGCTCCGCTGATCACCGAGTGGGCGCGCAGGTTCGCCAGCCACGCCCGGCAGAACGACTGGCCCAACGTGATCCTCACGCCCTTCGATGAGCCGGCCAAGTGGCACCAGTACACGGCCGACAAGGGCATGCTCCATTTCATCAAACCCCAGTTCAATCAGCAGGTGGCCCTGCTCAAAGCCGGCGCGCCGGAGCTGGATATCTACGGCTCGATCCACCACTATTACGGCGGGATCGAGTTCCTGGAGAACGTGGACATCTTCTGTACCAACGCGGTGGAGGAAAACCACGACATGCCCGACGAGGTCCGCGACGGAGGCAAGGAACTATGGCAGTATTCGGGAATCGGCGGGATGGGTTTTCCGGCCGTGGCCCGTTATACGTTCGGCTACTATTTCGCATCACACGGCAGCGTTGGTTCTCTGTGCTGGGCCTACAACTGGACCGACCGCTTCGATCTCCTGGACGCTCCCAACTGGGCCTACGCCTGGAACACGCCGTTCGACGTAATCCCGGCGCCGTATTTCGAGGGCATGCGCGAGGCGTGGGACGAGCGCCGTCTGCTGGAAACGCTGAAAAAAACCGCCGATCGAAAAGGGGCGGATATCCACTGGTTCCTCAGCCGCCTGTTCGCCGAAATCCGGATGGCCCGCGGTCAGGGTGGCCGCAGCACGCTCAACGATTTCTGGGAACGAGCAAAAGACGAACAGATCATGGAAAAATGGCACAACCGGCTCGTGGATAAACTGCTCGACCTGAACGGACTTTAACCACCAGGCCGAGTTGACTCCGTTACACAGTACGGCTATCTTTTGCTTGCGGGATGATTATCATCGGCCGGCGGACAGCGGAACAGTTTGTCCCGGCGGCGGCCGTTACGAATCGAAGAGCAAACTGTGAACGAGGAGGTATGTGTTGGCCAAGATAGATATCGACCTGTTCAAGTTCGCCACCGGTTCGATCCTGGGCGCACCCGGCGAACTGGCCGGCGAGGATGCGGTCAATTACGTGGCGGTGCTGCTGGAGATTTCACGGGTAGGCGGCGTGAGCGTGGAGGAGCGGAAGTTCCAGTTCTTCGTGGAGCGCAACCTGGGTATCGAGGCCGAGGAGATCGAACAGGGCCGGGCGAAAGCCAAAGAGCACGAGGGTGCCCTGGCCGACCTGGTGAGCGGGATCAATGACCCGGAAATCCGCGTGCACCTGTTCCGCGACGCCTACCTGATGACCCTGGTGGGCGGTTTGGATAACGTGGAACTGCAGGTGATGGACCGGCTGGCCGGCGCACTGGGGCTGTCGAGGTCGCTGGCCAATAAGATATTCAAAATGGTGGATGATCTGGTGCAATTGCACAAGGATTTCCTGGACGTGCTGGAACAGGCGGGGATAGAGTAGCTGAATTCTGCCCGATACATGTTATTCGAAAGGCCGGGACTGCAAAAAATCCCGGCCTTTTTATTTTTCCAGGCTTTCCGGCAGAGTTTCCACGAACGCTTTTATCTCATCGCGCACACGCCGGAAGATTTTCAGTTCGTCTTCGCTTCCCTCGATCCCGAAACACTCGGTATAGGGGTCGTCAAACGGGACGTGAACAACATTTACCCCCTCCAGCGGCGGGCAAAGGCTGTGGGCCGTGGGGCAGAGCGTGACCATGCAGTCGTAGGGCCGGCGGCGCATCTCATCCAACGTGTTCGATACCTGTGAGGAGATATCCACCCCCGCCTCGGCCATCACCTGCTCGGCCCGGCCGGATAGCCCCGAGGCGACTATTCCCGCGCTCTCCGGCTCGATCAGCTCGCCGCGCAGGTGGCGCGTCCAGCCCTCGGCCATCTGGCTGCGGCAGGCGTTGCCGTAGCACAGAAACAGAATGCGGAGTTTATTAACAGGCACTTATAGATCCTTCCTCGATCATTTCAGTAGAACCAATTTGCCAAGCCGAATTTCAGTCCCGCTTCTCAGCCGATAGAAATAAACGCCGGATTTGAGCCACTCTCCAGCGTTGTCGCTGACATTCCATTGCATGGTAAGCGAACCCGGCTGGATATTTCCCGAATAGATTTTCCCTACTGTATTGCCTTCTCTATCAATCACGTCCAGAACGACTGCTTCGCCGAATCCTTCAGGTATGTTCATGGTGGGTGTCAAAGAAGGACTGAACGGATTAGGAAACGGCACTCCGAGCGAAAACAGACAGGGCACATCGTGCTCATCCCGCAGGCTCCGGGGAAAAGTCTCCGCCATAAACTCCTCCGGCTCCAGCGCCTCAGGCACGGCGCGCAGGCTGTTCAGCTCCAGGTACGGCCGTCCCGCAGCCAGCAGCCAGTCGTGGTCCGCGTTCTGGGCGACATTAAGTTGCAGGCCGGTCAAGGTCCGGTCGCCGTATTTGGGCAGGTAGAGCGAGAGCACCTCCCGCCTGTCCACGTAAATCCGGTGCACCGCCCCCTGCCGCACCCAGGCCAGGTGGGTCCATTTGCCGAGCTCAAAAATCCCCGGCAGGTCGGCGTTGCCGTCGCCGAACTCGTGGAAATGAAGGCCGAGCGAGCTGTCGGGGAACACCCGGGCCATCGGCCCGCCGCGCTCCCGTCCGCTCCAGGCGGAGTCAATCCGGCTGCCGTCGAACGCAAAATGCAGAATCGGCACGCCGCCCTCCGGCACCTCCACCAGCCGGAACCAGCACTCGATTGTCGCCGCGGAAGCCATCCGGAAATTGGGAACGCTCAACTGCCCGCCGGCGGCCACCCAGCTTTTACCACCACCGTCACGGGGCGAGTTTGTCGTCCACCAGCCGAACATGCTGTCGCCGAGTTCCACTGTCCCCAGCGGCCTGCCCCGCACGTCACGCAGCACCGGCCCGCCGCCGTTCTCCATCCCCACCACGAACGAGTCCACCGTTGCAGGTATTTCCAGCCCGGCAACGTCTTCCGCACTCCTTTCCAGCCGAAGCTCCTCCACCGCAATCCCCGCCGCGCCCGGCCCGCAGACAACCGGACGGCCATCCAGCGCTGCCAGCGTATCCTCGGCCTGAAAGACCGGGACCCCGTCCAGCCAGACTGTCACCAGGCTGCCCCGGCGGCTCATCCGGTACTCCCGCAGATCATGGATATCCAGGCCCACACCCTGGCCTCCCGCCGGGTTGGACAGCCACACCTCGCGGCCGCCGGCTATCCGCAAGAGTCCGTTACGGCTGCCGTTGGTGCGGCTGAACACGGCCAGCAGGCCGTTGGCGCTGTCCTCCATCACTCCGAACGCGATAGTGCGGTAATAAATCCGCCAGCTTAGCGTGCCATGCTCGTCAAGCGGGTAGCCCTCCGGGTTGAATCCCGCGCGGATCGTCAAGCTGAAATCTCTCTCGATTACCGCATCTTTCGGCGAAACATAGTATTTCAGCAACCCGGAAGTGGTGTCGCCGGGTGAGCGCTGGAGCAGCTTGCCTTCAGCCACGCTCCACAGGTCAATGCCGGCAAATTCCCAGGCCGCAGAATTATCTCCCCGCCAGGTTGCGGCGCGCAGCACTCCGAAAGTGATCAGTACATGAATAACGAGCACCGCGCAGACCGATTGTCTCGAAGGACTCGACATTGAATCTCCATTCACCATATTGAGAATGCATCTCACTCTTATTTACTTTATTTACCGTTTGAATTATATTGAGTTTGTCTGACAACTCTTTAATATAGACCTGGGCATTGTCTTGCGAAACAGCAGACATAATACCTAAAGAGCTTAGATTTAAGCTCCCACAAAATCAATTTCCGGTGCAACCGGAATTTCCAAGGAAGTAATGATGAAAAGTATTCTCAGACTAGCGCTCTTTGCCGCCATTTGGGCTTCCCCGGCCACGGCCGGGCAGATAATCACCGACCGGCCGGATTTCGCCGACGCCACAGTACCAGTTCCTGTTGGCATACTTCAGGTGGAAAGTGGTTACCTGTTCGGTAAAACCGCTGGTACGAACCAGCATACGTTGGGTCAGTTACTGGTCAAAACAGGGCTTTCGGAGCGCATGGAAATCCGCCTGGGGGTCAATTCTTATGAAAAAATCGACGGGACCGGGGGAGGTGTTTCGGGGTTCAGCGACGGTTCGCTGGGGATCAAGCTTCGTCTTCTGGAAGGGCATGAAGAAACCGGCCCGGGCTCGTTTAATCTGGCTACGATCCTGTTTACCGGCCTGCCAAGCGGCGGCAAGGATTTGCGCGCAACTCATCTTGCGCCCGGAGTCATGCTTACAGCGGATATGGCGCTCAATTCGGTATGGACCTGGGCGCCATTTGTCCAGTACGATTATACTGAAGACGGGCTGGGGCAATACAACGAATTCAGCGCCGGGTTTTCAGTAATCCGGCCCCTCGGCGATTCAACCGGCTGGTATCTCGAGTACTACATCACTCTGGCCGAAAACGGCTATCGCGAGCACAAGAATTTTCTCGGCAGTGGCTTCACGTATCTTGTTTCCGATGAACTGCAACTTGACTTTTACGGAGGCACGGCGCTCAATGGAGATACGCCCGATTATTTTATCGGCGCAGGGTTATCCTTCATGTTATCGTTGGGTAAATGAGAAAGAACCGGCATTCGTTTCATAACCTCGGCAAACTACTTACCGACTGTAACCCCACCAGTCTCGTATGTATTCCATTTTCGTCCACAATGAGTAAATCTCTGCCAGGGGGAAGGGTTTCAAACCCTCCCTCCGGGGGCAACAGTCAAAAGATGAGCTTGAGGCGAGGCAAAGAGTATTTTATCCATCCGGCCGGAGTTCATCGCTCCGCGCTGGTGTCCGGACTGCGGCTTGGATGCACGTTCTGAGCAGGGTCCGGCTGCGGCTGGAAATCGGGCTTACTGCTTGACAGGCAACCCTCTGACTGGTATTTTCAACAGTTAAAGCAGCGCCATGCGAAAGTGGCGGAACTGGAAGACGCGCAGGATTTAGGATCCTGTGGGGCGACCCGTGGGGGTTCGAGTCCCCCCTTTCGCACCAAATTGACCGGCAAACGAAACACCATAGAAGGGATGTGTAATTTGACCGAAGTAGCGGACCTGAAAGTTGAAGTGACCGAAAGCGGTCCGTGCGAACGCACGATCAATATCACGGTGGCGGCCGAGGTTGTTAAGTCCGAGCGGGAAAAGCTGGTCGGACAGTTCCGTAAGGAATCCAAAATCAAGGGGTTCCGTCCCGGCAAGGCTCCGCGCAGGATGGTTGAATCGACATACGCCGACTCGATCCGCGAGGAACTCCTCCAGAACGTCGTCTCCGAAAGTTTCCAGCAGGCGCTTCAGGAGAAAGAAATGTCCCCGCTGGACCGGCCGATGTTTGATGATGTCGACCTGGCCGACGATTTAAGTCTCAAGTACACCGCCCGCTTCGAGGTCTCCCCCGAAATCGAACTGAAAAAGTACAAGGGCTTCAAGATCGAGAAAAAAATCCAACAGGTTACGGACGAAGATATCGATAAAACTATAGAGGACTTTCGCGACCAGCAGGCCCATTTCGAGCCCAAGGAAGGCGCCGCCGAGAAGGGCGACTACCTTCTGCTCGATTTCCGCGTGGTTGACGAGGACGGCGAGACCAGCGACGAGGGGCGTCGCACCAACCAGTTGGTGATGGCCGGCCTCGAGGACGAGCTGGCGCTTTTCAGCCACGCCCTGGTTGGCCTGGGCGAGGGAAACAACCAGAAAATCGAGGTCGATTTCCCCGGGGACTACCCGGACGAGACGCTCAAGGACCGCAAGGTGATCTACATGGTGGATGTCAAGGGTGTGCGGCAGAAAAAGCTGCCCGAGCTTGACGACGATTTCGCCAGACAGGCGGCCCAGCTCGACACAGTGGACGAACTGCGCAAGATGGTGCGCGAGAGGCTCGAGGACGAGATCAACCGCCGCGCGGACCGGGACGTGGAAGAGCAGTTGTTCCGCCGGATTATCGAGGACAACCAGTTCGATGTGCCGCCATCGCTGGTGGATGCGACTATCCGTCAGCAGCTCGCCAATATCCGTCAGCAGGGCCGCGACGTGAACGAGGAGGAATTCGTTCTCGCCATGCGCCCGGCAGCCGAGTTCAGCGTCAGGCGCGAGTACGTGATCAACGAGGTGTCAAAGGCTGAGAAAGTCGAAGTTTCCGATGAGGACGTGACCGCAAGGATCGGGCGGTTCGCCGAGCAGATGGACCGGCCGAAGGAGGATATCCAGCAGGATTTTCGCAGCCGTGAGGCGATGAGCCGGTTGCAGTCGATGATCCTGGTGGACAAGGTTGTGGACTTCCTCAAGGAAAACAATAGTATCAGGGCTGTGGAAGACTAAGTGCGAGTGAAAGGAGATAAGGCAATGACTCTGATTCCGATGGTCATCGAAAAGAGCGGCAACGTGGAGCGCTCCTACGATATCTATTCCCGGCTGCTCAAGGACAGGATTGTTTTTATCGGCACCCAGCTCGACGACCAGGTGGCCAACCTGGTGGTGGCACAGCTGCTGTTCCTGGAAGCCGAGGAGGCCGAAAAAGATATTTTCCTTTACATCAACAGCCCCGGTGGAGTAGTATCTAGTGGGCTGGCGATTTACGACACGATGCGTTTTATCAAGCCCGAGGTCAGCACGATGTGTGTCGGGCAGGCCGCCAGCATGAGCGCGTTCCTGCTTTCCGGCGGGGAAAAGGGCAAGCGTTACTGCCTGCCCCACGCGCGGGTGATGATCCACCAGCCGATGGGCGGCACCCAGGGACAGGCCTCGGACCTGGAAATCTACACCAAGGAAATGATCAAAACCAAGAAGCTGATCAACGAGATCCTGGCCGAAAATACTGGTCAGGACCTCAAGAAAGTCGAAAAGGACACGGACAGGGACTTTTTCATGACCGCGCAGGAAGCGAAAGACTACGGCCTGGTCGACGAGATAATCGAGCATCATTAAATTCAACTTGATAAGAGCTTGAGATGAAAGATCGCAGCGGCAGCGGAGGCGGCAACGGACCTGTCAAGGGCGGCTTGTTCTGCTCTTTCTGCGATAAAAGCCAGAAGCAGGTGCGCAAGCTGATCAGCGGACCCAACGTGTTTATCTGCGACGAGTGCATCCGGCTGTGCAACGATATCATGATCGAGGACGAGAGCCGCCGCAGCCAGGACGGGACCCGCAAGCTGCTGGCTCCCCGCGAGATCAAGGATTTCCTCGACCAGTACGTGATCGGCCAGGAACAGGCCAAGAAAACTCTCTCGGTTGCGGTCTACAACCACTACAAGCGCACCGAGAACGAGCCGAACACCAACGACGTCGAGATCGAGAAAAGCAACATCCTGCTGATCGGCCCCACCGGTGTCGGCAAGACCCTGCTGGCCCAGACCCTGGCCCGGCTGCTGAACGTCCCGTTCGCGATTGCCGACGCCACCACGCTGACCGAGGCCGGCTATGTGGGCGAGGACGTCGAAAATATCCTGGTCCGCCTGCTCCAGGCCTCCGACTACAATGTCCGCGAGGCTGAGCACGGGATAATCTATATCGACGAGCTGGACAAGATCTCGCGCAAGAGCGACAACCCGTCGATCACCCGCGATGTCAGCGGAGAGGGTGTCCAGCAGGCGCTGCTCAAAATCCTGGAGGGGACGGTAGCCAGCGTACCGCCCCAGGGCGGGCGCAAGCACCCCCAGCAGGAATACATCCAGATCAACACCAGGCATATCCTGTTTATCTGCGGCGGCGCGTTCGAGGGGTTGGAGAAGATTGTCCAGCGGCGCACCGGCCAGCAGGCGATCGGGTTCGGCACCACGCTCAGGAAAGCCGCCTCCAAGCAGGACCAGAAGTACGAACTGTTCAACCAGATAGAGCCCGAGGACCTGATCCACTACGGGCTGATCCCGGAACTGGTGGGCCGCCTGCCGGTATCCACCGCCCTCTGCGATCTCGACCGCGATTCGCTGATCAGAATCCTCCAGGAGCCCAAAAATGCGCTGGTCAAACAGTTCATGCGCATGTTCGAACTCGAGCAAGTGGAACTCAAGTTCGAGGATGACGCTTTGGAAGCAATCGCCGACACCTCGATCAAGCGCGGCAGCGGAGCCCGCGGCCTTCGCGCCGTGATGGAAGAGGTGCTGATGGAGTTGATGTTCGAGATCCCATCGCGCAAGGACGTCGAAGAAGTGGTGATCACTCGCAAAGCGGTCGAGCAGAAACAGGAGCCGCTGTTGATGCTCAAGGGCAAGGCCGACAAGAAACAAGCCTGAACCCTAGCGCCGGTTACGACGCCGGCAAACCCTTATCCCGGTGTAGCGCATGATGTTTCCATCGCTGAAAGCAACCCGTCCCGCGGCCGCCACAGCGGCGCTGATACTGGCAATGGCTTTGGCCGCCGGCTGCGGCTCCATCCCCGAAACACACTACTACACGATCGGCAGGATAATCCCCCGGGCCCCCACTTCGTCAAGTAAGCTGGATATCACGGTCGGGGTGGCACGCTTCGAGGCCGACGGGATTTACGAGCGCGACAACCTGCTCTACCGCAGGGGTTCCTACGAGATCGCGGTGGACTACTACCGCCGCTGGGGCATGCCGCCCCAGACCATGCTGGCCGAGGCCACTATCGAGTACGTCCGCGCTGCGGGCCTGTTCGATTCCGTCCTGCGCATGCCGACCATGTCCGCCTGTGACGCGATCCTCACCGGACGGATTCTCCGCTTCGAGGAAACCGGCAGCGAGGTCCAGGTGGCGCTCGAATTCACCCTGCAGAGCACCCACGGCAATAAAATTCTCTGGCAGGGCGAAGTCTCTTCCTCGGCCCCGGTTACCGTGGCCGCCTCGCCCGAGGCCCGCATCTCAGCCACCGAGGCCCGCATCTCGGCCACCGAGGCCTGTCTCGCCGACTGCCTGGGCAGCCTGATTTCCTCCCTGTCCTCGGCCGACCTGGCCCTGTACTGACCATGATCGGCGTATTCGACTCCGGCGTGGGCGGACTGGCGATATTGCGCGAGATCGAGAAACGGCTCCCCCGCGCCGATATCACCTACCTCGCCGACACCGAGGCGTTCCCCTACGGCAGCAAGTCCCCCGAGTTCGTTACCGAGCGCTGCACCAAAATCACCCGTCTGCTGATCGAGCGCGGCGCGCAAGTGATCGTTCTCGCCTGCAACACGGCCACCGTGGTGGCGATCGAGCACTTGAGAAAAACGTTCGAGGTCCCGTTCGTGGGCGTGGAACCGGCGGTGAAAGTAGCCGCCGGTGGCGCAAATCCCGGCCCGATCTACGTGCTGATGACCGCCAACACCGCCGCCGGGGGAAAATACGCGGCCCTAGTGGAGCGCCATGCCGGGGGGCGGACCGTGCGCCCGGTGGTGATCGGGATGCTGGCCGCCGTGGTGGAGGACGGCTCTTTTAGACAAGAGGAAGTGGCGGCTGAAATCCGGCGGCAGGTGAGAGCCGAGTTGGGAGACCTTCCCCCCGGCAGCCTGCTGGTGCTGGGCTGCACGCACTATATTTTTCTTAAAGAACTGTTGCAGGAAACCCTGGGCGAGGGAGTTGAAATCCTGGAGCCGAGTAAGGCGGTGGCGAAGCAGGTGGAGAAAGTTTCCGCTAATTCGCTGAGTTCGCGCGAAACCAGTGGGGAATGTAAAATCACATTGTTTTTTACAAGCAGAAGCCGGATCCCGCGATGGATGATTGCATCACAATCAGTGCGCAATGTCACCCAAGCGCAAATTTTTATATAAGCCTGGGTATATCACACCGTCAATTAAAATAATAAGCTTCTATCCCTGCATCAGTTCTGTTTTCCGGCAAGGGACTACCAGAATTATAATAGTTTATCCACGCCAAATAGTTTAGCCCAACTGATTGCCACAGTGAGGACGAATATTTATCCTTAAACTCAGAGATGGCTTCTCTCGCTTCATCCCATTTTTTCGATTTCATTAACGATGCAGCCCGGAAAACGCAGGATCTTTCTGTGTATTTACTGTCAGGAAACCGATTTATAAGCCTGGCATAGGTTTTCTCGGCTTTCGCAAACCTGCCGACTAGTTGGTAACATCTAGCTCGATAATACAACCGTGTGTCTGGCAGGCTTAAATCGAATAAATCCCAAGCCTGCTCTTTGGACACACTCAGGTAAGCGTCCTGGTAAAGATTGAAATAAACATTTCCCCCAATCAGGTGGTAAAATTTTACTGCTTTCCTAATCATCTTCCTCCAGTTATCGACCTGCATAGTTCGTGGATAAGTCAATTTTGCAGGCAAATCATGTTGAAAATAATCCATATACTTCCGACCGGTCTTTTTGTTATAGTTTATTGCCGCCAATGAACGAAAACTTTTGTTTTTAGTATACAAATCATTATATCCAGCAACTTTGCTCGATTCATTTTTGAATATTATCCCGTTTAAAGGGTCATATATCATACCAATCAAAGGTCTTTTGTCGTCGAATTTATTATCAATTAGTCAGTACTGTCCGGTTAAAATTTGAGGGACAGAGCTAATTGAGGTTGATTGGGTTTCAGTAATTTAAGTTTTTCGAA
>VRUH01000058.1:0-16986 GCA_019456185.1 Candidatus Glassbacteria bacterium
CTCGTCGGTGGCCCAGGAGAAAGACATGTGGTCGAGCACCGCGCGATACCCGTGGCCGAACTGGATCGCATCGGCCCAGGTCACGGGCTGCGCCCGGCTGAACGGACGGCAGCGGATAAAGCGGATGACTATGTCCTCGTAGCGGGCCTGGCCGGTGGGGTCCCAGGTGGTGGAGAGCAGCCCGTGGATCGTGATTCCGGGGCTTGGCGCGGTCTGGCCCAGCACGGTCACCTGTCCCTGGTCGAAATCGATATCGCCCTCGATAACACCGCCCACATCGAAGACGATGATCCTGGGACCGGGCGTGTTGAGCGCTTCGGCCAGGCTGCCGGGACCGTTGTTGTCCAGATTGGTTACATGGATCACCTGGCCGCCGCGCCCTCCGGGAGTGTACGCACCCCAGCCCTCGGCGCCCGGAAAGGCGGGAATAGAATCCTGGCTGAATCCCGCTGAAACGCCTGACAGAACTAGTACCAGGATTGTGGCGGGGACGTTGCGCATGCGTACCTCGGGGAGGCCGGACAGAAATTTGAGGGGTAAGTCAGATTAATTTCTGATGGACATAAACTAATAATACCGAAAGGAGAAATAAAGATCAACGAGTTCCCCCCATCACCGCCATCAGGCTGACTCCGAACAACAGTTGAAGGTTGGTGTCGCGGAATATTTTCCAGTCCTGTTTCTGCATTTACATGACCGTTTTGCGGAATCGCTTTGGGATTGCAGGGCGAATAGCCGGCCTATAGAGATAATAATAGCATAATTCATTGATGAAATACCAGTGCCGCAGTATACTGCTTGTCCCAACTATATGTGAATAGATCAACAGAGGTTAGAAAAATGGCCGGGTTAAAGATAATTGCAAAGGTTGTTATCCTGCTTGCCGCCCTTTGCAGCAGCATGAGAGCTCAGGGCGAGACGAGGAGCATAGTTGCGGTCCAAGCTGGTACCAAGCCGGTTATAGATGGAGTGCTTGACGACATAGTCTGGTCCGGGGCCGATTGGCAGGAGGATTTCATCCAGCTTGAACCATCAATGGGTGAGCCGGCCCGCGCAGCCACCAGGTTCGCAATGGCCTTCGATGACAAGCACGTCTATGCGGCATTCCGCTGTTTCAATCCAACAGGCCCGTCCGCTAATTCGACAGTCACGCGGCGGGATGGTGATATGGATATAGATAACGCGGTTACTTTGTATCTGGACACCTTTCTGAGCCGGCGCGATTGCTATTATTTCTCGACCAATTCCTTGGGCATCCAGGTTGACGGGAGAATAGCTGAGGACGGCAAATCAAATGACAAGAGCTGGGATTGCAACTGGCGGGTGGCCAGCAGTGAGGACTCACTTGGCTGGACCGCCGAAATGGCGATTTCGGTAAGCGAGATTCGCATATCACGTAAAACAGCTGCCGTCTGGGGAGTAAATGTCAGGCGAAACTATCCGGATTATTTCGAAACCAGTTTCTGGGCGGAAAGAGATAAAGCATGGCGGGTATCGCAATCCGGAAGCCTGACCGGTTTACGGGACTTCAAAAAGACATTCAGCGCGGCGCTTTACCCCTACGTCGTGACCCTGGACGCCAACACGGAAGGCACGAAGAGGCGAACGATTTATTCCTCGGGTGGTACGCAAGCCATAACCGGCGCCGACTTGCGCTTTAACGTCGGCTCCTCGGTCAACGGGAACCTTACCTACAATCCTGATTTCGCGACTGTCGAAGCCGACCAGGAAGTGATTAATCTTACACGCTACGAGACTTTTTTCCCTGAAAAGAGGCTGTATTTCTTGGAGGGAGCGGAGCTGTATAAAAATAGAATCAACGTCTTTTATTCTCGGCGGATCGGGGATATTGATTACGGAATAAAAAGTAATGGTCGTATCGGCAAGACCAATTTTTCCGTTCTTTCAGCCAGGGAAAGGGCCGCGGAAGGACAACCCTCCTCGCAGACCTCGGTGCTCAGGCTTCAGCGTGATATACTCGGTTCTTCAAATATCGGACTTCTCGCCATCGACAGAACTTATCCCGGTGGCGGCATCAGGGTTCTGAGCACGGATGCGACGATTTATTTTCTCGGAACCGGTAAATTCACCTCGCAGGCAATCGGTAGTTTCCCATCGGGTGATGGCAAGTTCACGAAAGCATATTTTCTGCGGGCGGCCAGGGAAAACGAACTCTATCACTACCATCTGCGGTTCACGAATATCGATCCCGGCTTCAAGGACAATGTCAACACGGTGGGCTTTATCCGGGATGACGACCGCAGGGAACTGGACAGCGATATTACGTACAGGTGGTGGCTCAAGCGGCATGGAGTGGAGAGAATCAGTTTTGAAACGCGCAACAACGTTTTCTGGAGCCACAGCGGCGCGCTGCGTAATGTCAAGTTGAGCCAGTCGCTAGGTGTTACGCTAACCAACAAAATATCTGTAGGGTTTTCCAATCAATACCTTACAGAGTTGTTCGAAAAGCGATTTCGGAATCATACGATGGTAGCCGAGGTGAGCTACAACGAAGAGCAGTGGAATCAAATCAAATTCGTTTATCAGCAGGGCAGGAACTTCGAAAGGAACCTGGATAACTGGATCATCCGGCCGCGTGTCAAGCTGGGCAACAAGTTGGCCCTGGACTACAAGTTTCAGGTAGTGAAGTTCTCGCCCGATACTCATGATAACAGAGTAGTGAACGTGTTGACGGCGGATTACAATTTTACGAATGACATCTACCTCCGCCTGTTCACTCAACATGACAGCAGAAACGATCGGTTCTACGTCTATGGCCTGTTCGGCTGGCGTTTCAAGCCGCCGTTCGGGGCGCTGTACCTTGCTTATACGGCCGACAGGTTCGACACGCTTGATGACAGTTACCTGCCGGTTGAGAGGGAAAATGAACGGACATTTTTCGTCAAGCTCACCGTACCCTTAAACCTGTAATCATTTTCCTGACCGGCGGGGCATGGTTACCGCCAGCACGGACGCGCCGGCCAGTCCCAGCATCGCCCCGGCCACAAATACCGCATCCAGCCGCCAGGTCTGCTCCACCCAGAGCATCAGCAGCGGCCCCACGGTCTGCCCGATCCTGATCACCAGGCCGTTGGCGGCCATGAAGGCCGCGCGGTAGTGGTCCGGGGCCAGTTCGTTGAGGTGGATCTGGATCACCGGGATATTGATCCCCTGCGCCAGGCCGTAAAGCACGGTGGTGATCAGGAAATACGGCAGGGCTTCCACAAGGGGCACCGTGAACATCGCGGCCGCATACAGGCAGAACCCCGCAACCACCAGCTTTTTCACCGAAAACTTCGACAACAGCCAGCCGGCGCGGGTGCTGACTATCCCGGTAGTGATCGACAGGGTGGACATGATCAGGCCGATAACGACCGGGCCGGCGCCGAAATCACCGCCGAGAAGCAGCGGGAAGTAGGTGATGTAACTGCCGTAGAGGATCACGAACGCGATCAGCGACGCAGCGAAAAGTCCCGCCACCTGAGGGTCGGTAAAGCCCGTGAGTACGTTGCGGAAATAAGAGCCCAGACTTTCCGGTTTGATTGTTCTGGGGTTTTCAAGGTACTTCCAGACCAGCAGGGCCAGCGGGATCGCCACGGCCGAAAGCGCGAACGGGTAATACCAGCCCGCGGCCGCCAGCATTCCGCCAAGCGCCGGATAGCCGGCTGTACCCATGCTGAGAACACCGGCGTTGTATCCCAGAGCCTCCGCCCGGCTGCGGCCCATGTACAGGTCACCGATCAGCGTGACATTGAGGGCGAACAGCGACGCGGCTCCCGTGCCCTGCAGCACCCTGAAAATTATCAGCATTCCAAAATCGCGGGAAAAGCTGCAGGCTACTCCGGCCGCGCCGAACAGCAGCAGCGAGGGCACCATTACGGCCTTACGGCCCACCCGGTCGGCCAGCACGCCGAGCACGGGCGCCAGCACCACGCCCGGCAGCGTGAACAGGATCACCAGCAGCCCCACCTGGCCGGAGCTGAGCCCCAGTTCCCGCGCTATCTTCGGAAACGCCGGAGCGATCACCGCCACCCCCATCACCGCCATCAGGGTGACTCCGAACAACAGTTGAAGGTTGGTGTCGCGGTAGATTTTCTTGCCGTTGCCGATGTCCTGTTCTCTCATTGCATCATCCGATTTTCAGGAACTCCACCCGGCTGTGAAAGCGGCGGATCAGTTCGCGGCGCAGCGGACGGTTGGTTTCGTTGTGCAGGTACGGGTCGGCGGTCAGGATTTCCCGGGCCGTCTGGCGGGCCTCCACCAGCACCGGGTAGTCCTCCAGCAGGTCCGCGCAGCGAAGATCGGGCAGACCGCTCTGGCGGCGGCCGAAAAAGTCGCCGGGGCCGCGGAGGCGAAGGTCCTCCTCGCTGATCTTGAATCCGTCGGTGGTGGAAGTCAGGATTTCGAGCCGCCCCATGCTGTCCGCTCCGGCATCTGCGCCGGGTACCAGCAGGCACCAGCTGTCCAGGTCGCTGCGTCCCACCCGTCCGCGAAGCTGGTGCAGTTGGCTGAGGCCGAACCGCTCCGCGCCCTCGATCACGATCACCGTGGCGTTGGCGACATCGATCCCCACCTCGATCACGGTGGTGCCGACCAGCACCGCGGCCACGCCGTTCTCGAACGCGGACATCGCCGCTTCCTTTTCCTCCGGCTTCATCCGGCCGTGAAGCATGACAACCTGCCTGTCCGGGAACACCTTGTCGCGGTAGTGGGCGAATACCGCCTCGGCCGCGGCCAGTTCGTCCTCAGGGTTGTCCTCGATCCTGGGGCAGACCACGTAGGCCTGCTCGCCGCCGGCCACCCGTTCGGCCACGAACCGCTCCATTTCCGCCCGTTTTCGACTGGGGACCACATGGGTATTCACCGGCTTGCGCCCCGCCGGCAGTTCGTCGATCACCGAGATGTCCAGGTCGCCGTAGAGGGTCAGCGCCAGGCTGCGCGGGATCGGCGTGGCGGTCATCACCAGGCAGTCCGTGTGCTGTCCTTTTTGCCGCAGGCTCAGCCGCTGGTTGACCCCGAAGCGGTGCTGCTCGTCGATTACGGCCAGCCCGAGGTCGGCGAATTCGACCCCTTGCTGGATCAGCGCATGGGTGCCCACCACGATTTGCGCCTCGCCCGAGGCGATCCGCGCCGCCTGTTCCCGTTTGACCGCGGCGCTCTGACGGCCCAGCAGCAGGGCCGGTTCGATTTCCAGGGGCGCCAGCAGACGGCACAGGGTCCGCCAGTGCTGGTCGGCCAGCACCTCGGTGGGAGCCATCACGGCCGCCTGGTAGCCGTTCTCGACAGCGCGCAGCGCGGCGATCAGCGCGACGATTGTTTTGCCGCTGCCGACATCGCCCTGCACCAGACGGTTGAGCGGATGTTCGCCGGTCAGGTCGGAGTCGATCTCGCGGATCACTTTCTTCTGTGCGCCGGTAAGCTCGAACGGCAGGGCCGCGGCCAGTTTTTTCAGCAGGTGGTTGTGCTTTTTGTACGGCCGGACCCTCGCGGCCTGGCCCACGTGGAACTTACGGCCCAGCAGCATCAGCTCCAGGTAAAACAGCTCATCGAACGCCAGTGCGCGATGGCCCTGGCGGGCAGCGGATACTGATCCGGGACGGTGGACCGCCTCGAGCGCAGCGTTACGCTCGGGCAGGGAGAACCGTTCGCGGAGCGATTCGGGCAGATGGTCTTCGAGCTTTTCGCCGGTGTCCAGCGCGGCGCAAACCATCCGTCTCAGCGTTTTCTGCCCCAGGCCCTCGGTTGCGGGATAGACCGGCATGACTACGCCGGGGGATTCGCCGTCCCCCCGGGTTTCCTCCACCTGCTCGTATTCCGCGGGATTGAGCAGGAGTTTGCCCCGCCAGCGGCGGACGTCGCCGTAAACCAGCCAGCGCTGGTCTTTTTTGATCGTGCCGGAGAGAAACGCACGGCCGAAAAACGGGCAGCTTATCTTCCCGCTACCGTCGGCCAGCACCGCCTCGAACCCCAGTCTGCGCCCGCCGCGGCCGGTGATCTCGCGCGCCGCGGCTACTTTCCCCAGCACCGCCCTTTCCCGGTCGCCGGCGCGCAGGGAGCCGATCGGCACTACATTGGTGGCGTCGATATACCGCCGGGGGAACAGGTAAAGCAGGTCGTAGACCCGTTCCACCCCGATCCGGGCCAACTGCTCGGAACGTCTGGGCCCGATTCCGGGCAGAAACCGGACCCGCATCTGGTGCTCGATCTTTTTACCTTTGACGGCCATCGGCTGCCCCGGTAAACAGGTTAGACCCCTGCTGGCAAAGATCAATCTGCTTGAAATCAGGTAATATCACTTGTAGATTCGGCGTTTGCGGCATAGATTTTAGTGGCTTGCAACTTTTTACCACCCCCGGGAAACAAGATAAGATGCACTCCAGCCTGAGAACACCATTTATTTGGACAGTCGCCGCCTGTCTGATCTCTATGCTGCCGTTAACAGCCCAGCAGGATTCCACGGCCGCCGATACCTCCTCCTCCGCAGACTCGGTCCAGGCCACGCCAGTCGAGAGCATGACCCTGTTCCCCGTTGACAGTTCGCTTGCGACCGACAGCCTGGCTGTGCCCGACAGTCCGCCCGGCGCCGCGGATTCGGGAGCGGTCCAGCCGGCGATAGCCGACAGTACGGGAACGGTTGCTCCGGCCACGCAGGCTGACCAGGCAAAAAAACCGGAAATTCCCGACCGCAAACCGGCCTCGAAACCGGGCGCGCTGCCCGTGGAGGTTATCGACTGGGACTGGGATGATTACACGCATGTTACCGAGCTGGGGCTGCGGAATCTGGATAGCGGACGCGAGTACGAACTTGGTAAAAACGAGATTTACACCGAGATCCGGGAGCGGCAGAAGAGCGCCCGGCTTTGGGTCTGGGGGGAACAGAGCAGTCTGGGCGACGGGTTCTGGGCATTCGAGGTGACGGAGTTCGAGCCCCTGCTGACCCTGGCTGCCGCCGAGGCGGACAGTATCGCCCGGGCCGACAGTATCGCCCGGGTCGACAGTATCGCAGTGGCCGACAGTATCGCAGTGGCCGACAGTATCGCCGTGGCTGACAGCGTGGCCCGTGCCGACAGTGTCGCCGCGGCCGCCGGGGTAGTATCAACCGACACTACAGCCGCCGCTGCTGATTCGACAGCACCATCGGTTCAGGCCTCCGGCCCTGCCGCTGCCGACAGCTCGTCGGCAGCCACGGATACGGCCGCCGCAGCCGCGCAACAGGCGCGGACGGACACGCTTGCAACGCCAGCGCCCGTCTCGGACACTACTGCCGCTGCAGCAGACAGTACGGGCAGTCCGGCGGCGGCGGATACGCCAGGGCGGCCGGCCCAGGCCGGAAGCGGCAGAGGCGGCAATGCCCCGGAAGGGAAAAAACCGTAAGCCAGTACCTGAATGAGCGATGGCGAATAGGACAGAGAGTATCAGCTTACACTTTCAGTTAACCTCAACCTGCGAGGTATCTCGATGAGTGAGCGAAACATGATTTCGCGGCGAAATTTTCTGGCGTTCGGCACCGGCGTTCTGGGCTCCACCCTGGCCCTGGCCTGCGGAGGCGGTGCTCAGCAATCGGCCGAGTCAGACGGTTCGGCAGCGGCGGAGATGCCCGCCGGCGGCAGTGCGGCCAAAACCGCCGGCGCCTATGCCGGCCTGCGGGTAGGCGTACAGAGCTACTGTTTCCGCAATTTCAGGGATCACGCCCAGTTGAAAGGTTTCATCCATACTCTCGGGCTGCAATCGATCGAACTTTGGCCCGACGGTCACCTGCCGGTGGATACGCCCGCCGATGAGCTGGCCCGGATTGTCGCCGATTACAAGGCGGACGGGATCAGTATCGACGCCTGCGGGGTAGTGGGATTCAAGAACGATGAGGCCGCCGCCCGCAAGATATTCGAGTACGCGAAAGTGCTTGGCGTGCTGGGTATCAGCGCCGCGCCGTCCCACGATGCTCTGCCGCTGATGGTTAAACTTACCGAGGAGTACGGTATCCCGATCGCGATCCACAACCACGGGCCGGGCGATAAGCTTTACGGCACGGCTGAATTGATCCGCGAGCACCTGGCCCCGCTGCCCTCCAGCGTGGGACTGTGCGTGGACACCGGCCATTTCCAGCGTGTTGGAGCCGACCCGCTGGCGGTGATCGACGAGTTCGCCGAGCGGATCAACGGGCTTCACCTGAAGGACATGGTGCTCACCGGCGAGAAGAACGACAGGGGCGATCCGCTGTGGGAGGACGCGATTATCGGCAAAGGCAGCCTGGACCTGCCCGCGCTGGTGCGTAAGCTGAAGGAGATCGGGTTCGACGGCTACTGCTCGCTGGAGTACGAGAGCGACCCGGATAACCCGATCCCGGCGATGCAGGAGTGCCTGGCCGAGCTGCGCTCGGCCTGTGAGGGAGTGGCGTAAGAAAGATTAAAGAACACGGGAGTTGAGCAATAAAAGAGGCGCGAACCACCCGGTCCGCGCCTCTTTGCTTTCAGCAATGTAATGTTCCTCAATAGCCCAGCTTCTCGAACCCGCCCTTGTTGCGCACCATCCGCTGTATATTCTCGTGGTGGATCGGATTCTCCATCTCCTGAATGTGGCAGACAGTGCAGTTTTTCACGTTGGCGCCGATCGCATACGGCTCCCCCTGGTACTGCATGGGCTGGAGCACGTCGCGGTAGGTGTCATGGGGGTTGAGCACCGGGTAAACGGCGTGCGGGGACCCGTGGCAGGCTATGCAGTTGATCAGCCCGTTGTCTTTGTAGTTGCGGTACAGCTCCCTGGTGGTAGGGTTGTAGTTGTTGAACGCGCGCGCTCCCGGCCCGGGCTGCCCAAAATCCACGTGGCAGGCGAAACAGTCAGGCAGATCCAGCCAGGGCGTACGGCCGTGGACGCTGTCTTTGGGCATGCTCCCGATCTGAATATGCCTGGCCAGCTCGGCGGCGCGAGGTTTGTCTTTCTCGGCGTTAAGCAGGCTGACAGCCATCTCGTTCATGTCGCCGTGGCAGTTGCCGCAGACCAGCTTGCCCTTTTCAAAAGCGAGGCCGTGCACGCCTCGAAAGTAGCGGGTAACCCCTCCCCTGGCCACCGGATGGCAGTAGTAACAGGCCTCGTCTTTCAACTCGCCCATGTAGTTGGCGTGCCAGCCGTGCATCGCCGCGCTGAAATTGAGCACGCCCTCGGTTCCCTCTGCTCCCAGCGCCGGGTCGGCATGGCAGCTCTGGCATCGTTGAGGGTTGCCGTCGATGGCCTGCTGGTAGAGCTGCGTGCCCTCGTGGTAGTCGTGAACCTTGAGGATGTTCGTCGCGGTCTCGTCGGAAATACCGGCGCCCAGCTTGCGGGGTTCACCGCCGTGGCAGCGCCAGCAGTCGGCCTCGGTGCTCACCGGGGCGACAACTTTTGTGGATGCCAGCAGCTCGCCGTTCGCGCTGTCGCGCGCCTCGATATCGATCACCGGGTAGGAGTCGAACTTGCCGTCGTCGCGGTAGGGCAGCAGCGGGATAGACTTGGCCTCGTAGCGCTCCCATTCTTCATCGAACTTAAACGTCCCCCCGGCGGCCGCGTTGCCCTTCAGACCGGCATTTTGCTCCAGTTTGGCGCCGTAGAGTTTATCGGCGAAATCCCAGAAGCGCGTATGCCTGGCCGGGTTGGCATGCTGCGCGGGCGCCTTGTAACTGATAGTCACGCCGCTGGTGATCCGCTCGGGCAGCGGGTCGCGGCGGATTAACTGGGCCTGCAGCGTATTGCCCGGCGGCAGAAAGCTGAAAAACTCGTCGCAGTCGCTCACGGAGTGCATGCCCTGGTCGTTCCAGACCAGCAACACATATTCGCTGGAGTCCGGATCGAACGGCGGGATTTCGGTTTTCTCGGGCGGGGGGCCCGGGCCCTGCCTTGAGCCTCCTGTATACGGAGATTCCCGTGCGGGCAGTTCGCGGCCCAGGATGCCGTTCCAGATAAACGAGACCAGCGCCAGTTTCTCCTCGCTGGTGCCCAGGAACGGCGGCATGTAGCCCAGGATTTTTCCCTGGCCCGATATCTGCGCCACCAGGCCCTGGAAGCCGTACGGCTCCACCTTGGGGACAATGTCGTTCTGAAGGCCGCCAACCGTGTGGCAGGCCATGCATTCCAGGTTGAACACCTCGCGGCCCGCCTCGACCAGGTTGTCGTCGGTTACGTGGTCAATCGCGCTCCACTTGGCCAGCTTGAGCACCCCCTCTTCGTTGATCCTGGCGGCGTCGGCCTTGAGGATCGAGTTGGAGTACATGTAGCCGAACAGGACGTAGGGCTTGCGGGAAATCTCACGGATGTATTCGAACCCGCCCATCCACATCAGGCCGACCGGGACCAGCACCACCACGGCCAGGCGCTGAATCGACAGCGATTTGCTGTTGCTCATGACGATCCCGAGCAGGAAAATCAGCACCGTGGCCGCCACCAGGTAGTTGACCCACATCCCGGTGAGCTTGTTCATCTCGAACGCCACTTCACGGACCTCGGGCGGGACGGCGTAGAAATACCAGGCGGCCGAGGGGATCAGGCCCAGCAGCGGATAGAGCAGCCACTTGGTGCAGTAGGAGACCATCCGCTGGCGAAACGCCCGGTCTTCGAGAAACAGTGTGGTCACGTAGCCGAACAGGCCGGCGAAGGTGAAGGCGATAAAGCTGCGGAAGAACAGCGACGGCCAGTAGGTGGGATTGAAAAAGCCGTCCCAGAACTCGCGGGTCTCCAGCCAGTCGCCGGGAGTGAGCATGAAGTCGATAATCCCGACGATCACCACCATGCTGAGCCAGGCGAACAGGAAGTAAAGGAAACTTATCCGCAGCCGCGCCTTGCGGCTCATCTTGTCGTACTGGTAGTGATAGATCAGCAGGGCAACTATCTCGCCGAGAAAGAACACCCACTCGATAGCCCAGCCGAACACGAAGTTATGGATCAGTATGGCGGTTGCCGCCGGGCTTACCAGGGAAATAATGAACCAGATCCCCACGCCGGTAATCCCGCCGAACACCATCGTCAGCAGCAGGAAAAACCAGATATGCTTTTTGAGATAACCGTGGATCTCGGGGCTGTTTTCGCGGAAGCCTTTAATGTCGGTCAGCCAGAGGAACAGCCCGCCGCCGACCGCAAGGTGCGAGATATAAACATGGGGGATTGCAATCAGGGCGATCAGGCTGCCGCCACCCATGGTCAGGAGTTCCCAGACAGGATAATTCATTGCCTAGCCTCCTCCCCATCGCCAAACGCCCACTTGAACATCAGGTACAAAATCACCAGCCCGGCGACAAAAATCACCAGGAACAGGCTGAAAATACCGTACTGCGGGTCCATCGCCACGTCTTCAATTCTGAAATACTGTTCGAGATAGCCGGTGCGCAGGAGCGTGCGCATCACGATCATCGTGACCACGGTCAGCACCAGCAGGATAACTGTCGGCCAGAGGCGTTTGAGCACGGCGGACATGGTCGCGGCAATCGCCAGGATTATCGCAGCGAACAGGGTGGTGGTATAGAGCATGTTCTGGCCCATGTAAAGCATCATCACCTCACGCGGCAGGGAGATCAACAGCCAGAAACCGAGCACGATCTGGATCATGGTCGCCACTCCGAAAATGCCCAGGCCTTTGTTGATTTTCTCCCCGGCTCCCTCGACACCTTTCTTGCGGCGGAAATCCCAGACTATCGCACTGAACAGCCCGGCCACCGCGATACTGGCGGTGATAAAGTGCAGGTAGCGCGGCCACAGCACCGGATCATCGGTGTTGAGCAGCGTGCCGCCGCGGTTGTCGAAATAGCGCGTCCACTCTTCGGGCTGGAGCATCATGCTGATATTGTTCTGGAACGTGAATGCCACATAGAGCAGCAACGCGCAGGTGATTGTCAGGGTCAGCGTGGCCAGCGCACCGGTGGTGTAAAGCTTGCGGGAGGTAACATACGCGCTGTAATAGGCGATTATCACGGCCGGGATAACCATGATCCAGTACTTGGCCAGCAGCACCGAACTGCTGTAAAAGAATTGTCCGTAGAGCACCTGGACAAACAGGAGGGGAGCTACTCCGAAGGTTACAGCCACCGCCAGCGTACCGGGGATTTTCCTTGCGAAAATATCCGGCTGGTTCTGCTCGGGACTTTTCGCCCCGCCGCTCAAGCGCCTGAACAGCAGAATCAGGCTGCCGCCCAGCACGACATTGATAAACAGCAGGTGGAGCGTCAGGGTCAGCATGCCCAGAAACTCCAGGATCCACCACGGGGCGGGAAGCACCTCGGCGTAGGGGATCAGCTTGGCCGGGTCCATAACTCGACTCCTGGGTAAATTGATGTGATATCAGAAGTAGTATCGAGAAGAGTTCTCGAGCTGCTCAAAACGCTGCCGCACCCGTTGCAGGTACGAAATATTTCTGTGATGGAATCTGCCGCCTGCGGGTTAACAAGCAAGCGGCGGAAGTGTAATACTCTTACGCTGGCAGGAAAGAAACCCGGCTCGTTGCGCCGAGTTTGACACATTATTCTCCGACTTCGTTCAACCTACCAATTCTAGATACTGGAGTCAAACTATATTTGTTACAACATTCACGCCCGTCCAAGGCCATGCCCGTCTCGGCTCAGAGTTCCACTACCCGGCCGCTGTCGGCGGCTGCGGTGGCCGCGATACAGATCCGGGTGACCTCGAACGGATCGTCGGCGGAGATGATATGCTGGCGCTGGCCGCGAAGGCTGGCGCAGAAATCGGGGAACCACTGTGCCGGCGGACTTTGCAGCTCCACGTTGCGCGGGCCGTTTGCGTGGGTTATCAGTTCGACAGTTTCTTCGAGGTCTTTCTTCTCGATCACGCCCTCGGAACCGATCACCCGCAGACGGTCGTCGCCGTGGGTCGGGGCCTCGGCGGGGCGAAGGTAGTCGGCGGTTACCGCGCCGGTGCCGCCGCCCTCGAACTCCAGGTTAACCACCGCGTTGTCCTGTGCGCCCGGATAGCCGTCATGGGCCATGTTGCCGTGGAACGCGCTTACCCGTCGTACGGGCCGGTCCATCACCCAGTACAGCCAGTCGATTGCATGGATCGCCACCCAGAGGATAGTCCCGCCGTAGATTTCGCGGTGACGGTAGAACCACGGGCGCTCCTCGCCCCAGCGGTACGATTTCTGCCCGCGCGCCATCACCGGAATGCCGATTGCTCCGGCGGCCACCATCTGCTTGATCGTGTAGTAGGCAGGCGGGAACCTCATGGCGAACATCGCGGTAAGACGCACGTTGTTCTGGCCCACGGCGGTGTGCAGCATCGCCAGGTCATCGAAGGTGACCGCCAGCGGCTTCTCGCTCATCACGTGGATTCCGCGCTCGGCGGCCGCGGCACTGGCGAACGGGTTACGGGCGTAGGGCAGCGCCACCACAACGATATCCAGCTCTTCCCTGTCCAGCATCTCCTGGTAGGTCTCGTAGACTTTCGTTCCGCCTTTCGACCACGGCTGGCCCTCGACCCACTTGCGCCTGGCGTCCAGATCGTATGACCCCCCGCGGACGCTGCCGTCGGTGTTGTACTTCCAGCTGCCGTCCTCGAACGCATGGGCGGTGATCATGGCCCCCGTGACCTCCTGCAAGGTCTGGAACACCATGTAGGTATGCCCCGTCGTGCCGATCATCCCGACCCGCAGCGGAGCGCCGGGATCGAGCACCGCCTCGGCAGCGCGCAGGCTTCGCCCGAACGCTCCCAGACCAGCCGCGGCCATCGATGCCGCTCCCAGAGTGCGGATAAACTGACGTCTGCCGGGATGAGTGCCGCCGCTGCCGGTATCTTTTCTGGAGTCAATCATGCAGTCCTCCGGTATGAGGTATTTTAGTTTGCGCTCAGTCAGATTATTTCCTGGAGCTTAGCTTTGCGGATATGTAGTATATTAATAAGCGCGCGTGATGGCCGCCAGAGACTGCGGGCAATTCATAACTGAAGAAAGTATCTGACCGGAGAGAAATCCGGATGGTCGAGCAGCAGCTTGAATACTACGAGGGCCGCGAAAAGCTGATGGGCACCATCTTCCGTCTGCACGCGTTCCATGCGCCGGGGCAGGGGAAGTGGATGCGCGAGCTGGCAGACCTCCTGTTCGATACGCTCCAGGAAGACGACCGTCGGCTGAGCATCTACCAGGCCGGCAGCACGGTGAACCGGATCAACGCCGCCGCGGGAGATGGGCCGGTGGAGGTTGACGAGGACACGTTCGAGTTGTTCAGCGAGGCGCTGCGCTGGTGGAAAATCACCGGCGGGCTGTTCGACATCACTGTCGGCGCGATGATGCTGGCCTTCGGTTACTACAGAAACGCGGCGCTGCCCTCCATCGAGGCGCCCTCGATCGACCGCCTCCCCGAGCTGACCGGCTGCGACAAGATTGCGCTCGACCCGGACCGGCGGACTGTGCTGCTGACCCGCAGGGGCATGACAGCGGACCTGGGCGGGTTCGCCAAGGGGTGGGTCGTCCACCGCCGGAGCGGAATTTTGCGCGAGGCCGGCTTGACCGATTTCGTGATCAGCGCCGGCACCAGCACCGTGCTGGCCTCGGGCGCGCCGCCGGGCGAGGAGGGTTGGCCGACCGAGCTGGAAAACTACGGGGCCGGGCAGCTCGAACTGGATTCACTGGTGCTGAAGAACAGCGCGGTCAGTGTCTCCGCCAATTACCGCAATACCCGCGGCGGGCCCGGCGGAATCACGATCCGCCATATCATGAACCCGCTGACATTCGAACCGGTGGAGGACATGCGGAGGGTTGTGGTGACCGGTCCCCGGGCCGATGAATGCGAGGCGCTTTCGACCGCCTTCCTGATTCAGGGCGCGCCGGAGGGCGTGTTTTCCCTGACCGGCCGGCCGGATATCACCGTGCATTTCGATTTTCCCACCGACCGGTAGCTTTTCTGATATGCGGATTTTTTTCCAGATGAAAAAAAAGCATAACAGTTTGGCTCCATCCGAAAAACACCCTTACAGGTTGCGTTTTCCAGCGTAAGCCTATAAATTTAAACTAATTCGCAGGCCGCTCACTATTTCCGGGTGGCTTTTTTTTCGGGCGGGAGCCAATGAGAATATTCCTGACCGGCGCCAATGGTTTTTTCGGCAGCAGACTGGCCGACCAGCTTTCCCGCGACAGCGGCCACGAACTGGTGCTTCTCGTCCGCGGGGGCCGCAGCGCCAACGCACCTTCCGGCGCGAATGTCCGCGTGGTGACGGGTGATCTGACCGAACCGGGATCGTACGCTGCGGAGCTGGCCGGTTGCGACGCGGTGGTGCATACGGCCGCTGCTGTGTCAACCTGGGCGCGGGATAAATCCGTGTTCGAGCGGGTCAACGTCCGGGGCACTCTCGACCTGATCGAAAAAGCGACCGCCGGCGGCGTCGGCAAGATCATCTACGTTTCGTCTTTCCTCGCGCTGCCTCCCTCTCCCGCCGGCGCTGTGCTCGATGAATCGGTTCAACTGGAGCGCGATACACATTACAACGACTACGAACTCACCAAGTACCGGGCCAACCTCGAGGTTTCGAGGCTTATCCGGGACGGTGCGCCGGTGGTGGTGCTCTACCCCACCGTGATGTACGGACCCGGTCCGCTGACAGCCGGCAACCTGGTGGTGAACATGGTAATCGACCATCTGCTGGGCAGGCTCCCGGCCCGTCTGGGCGACGGGACCCAGACCTGGAATTTCGCTTATGTCGATGACGTGGTCCGGGGAGCGGTCCGGGCGCTGGAGGCCGGCCGGCCGGGAGACAGGTTTATCCTGGGGGGAGAGAACGTGACTCTGAACGAGTTTTTCGAAATAGTGCATCGGGTCACCGGCAAGGCCCCGCCACGGATCGCGCTGCCCTGGCCGGTTGCACGCATGGCCGGTGCCGCCGAGGAACTGCTGGCCTGGCTCACCGGGCGGATTCCCCGGACTACCCGTGGAGTAATCGATATCTTCCGGCTCAACTGGGCCTACGACTCCGCCCACGCGCGCGACGAACTGGGTTACGCCCCCTTATCTCTGCAGGATGGAATGAAGCGGACAGTGGCATGGCTGCGCAGCGAGGGGCTGGCTACATGACCGGAGAAACCAAGCGCCAGATCGAGCATATCCTCCCGCTGAGTTTCGCTTTCCTGCTGCCGTACATGAGCTTGTGGCAGGCGGTGCTCTGCTGTGCCGGCGCGGGAGTCTACGGCCTGTTTGTCTCCGGCAGGGTCAACCGCGACGGGGTACGTGAGGATGAAAGAAAGCGCGGCTGGAGTGTCGGCAAGATCAGCTATGCGCTGGTGGTGCTTGCGTTGATTCTCCTGTTTCGCGAGCGGGTCCATATCGCCTGCGGAGCCTGGGCAGTGCTCGCCCTCGGCGATTCGCTCAGTAACCTGGCGGGCCGGAGATGGGGCAGAGGCACTATCCCGTGGTCGTCCCACCGGACCTGGCCGGGCACTATCGCCTACGCCGTCTCATCGTGGGCCGGATCGTTGCTCCTGGTCTACTGGGCCGTCCGGGTCACCGGGTACACTCTGCCCGCGTTTGCAGTGGTGGCGGCAGGCTGCCTGGCTGCCGCTGTTGTGGCGGCGCTGGTGGAAACCCTGCCGCTGCCGCTCGACGATAACCTGACCTGTCCGCTGGCCGCGGCGGGTGTGATGGCTCTGGTGCTGTAGTCCTCAGGGGGTCTCGAAAATAATGATTAAATTTCTCACAGCCTATCCGCTGGCCGAGGCTGTCGGTATAACGGCGGCGTTCGGGATCACAGCCCGGTTGCTGGGTACGGTCAGTACCAGCGGGCTGGCCGGCGGTGTGGTGGTTGGCAGCGCAATCTATTATTTTTCCGGTTGGCCCGGATTCGCGGTGCTGGGTGCGTTTTTCGTGCTGGCGAGCGTTTTGACCAGACTGGGCTGCCGCCGCAAGAGCGAACTGGGCGCGGCTCAGGGGGACAGCGGCAGGCGAGGAGCCCGGCACGCGGCGGCCAACTGCGCAGCCGGAGTAATCCTGGCCGCCGCCTGTAAATTCAGCGGCGGTGATACGGTTATCGCCG
>VRUH01000058.1:16996-23613 GCA_019456185.1 Candidatus Glassbacteria bacterium
TCGCCTCGTTCGCCACCGCGGCAGCCGATACCGCCGGCAGCGAGGTCGGTCCGGTCTTCGGCGGGAAGTCAGTCCTGGCATGGAGTTTCCGAAGAGTGCCGCCGGGGACTCCGGGCGCTGTATCGCTTGCAGGCACGGTGGCCGGGGTTGTCGCTGCAGCCGTGGTAGCGCTTGTGGGAATGGCCGTGGGGATGCTGGGGACAGCGGGTCTGGCCGCGGCAGTCGTGCTGGCGGCGGTAACGGCTGCCTGGATCGAAAGCGTGCTGGGCAGCTTGCCGGGAGTTGAAGCCCGGCTGGGCAATGAAGGTTTGAACGTGTTGAATACGGTACTGGGAGCATCACTGTGCATGGCGATGGCCGCAATGAGATGGCAGTAATCAGCGTCCACCCCCCCGCGACCGAATCGGTCTGGGAGGTGATCGGTAAATACTATCGTTTCACCAGGCCGTTCACGCTGCTGCCGCCGCTGCTGGGGATAGTCAGCGGGGCGGTGACCGCCCTGGGGGCCAGCGCGCTGAGGGTCGAGTCGGGTTTTTTCGCCTACCTTGCCTTGCCCGGTAATGCTGTCTACCTGTATTACCTGTCCCTGGGCGCGGGGATGGCAGCCGTACTGAACGCGGCCTCCAACGTGCTCAACCAGATTTTCGATTTCGAGAACGACAGGATCAACAAGCCGGAGCGCATGCTCCCGTCGGGCCGCATTACAGTCGCCGGGGCGGCGGTGTTTTCGGCTGTGTTGTACGCGCTTGCCCTGTGGCTGGCCTGGCTGATCAGCCCCGGCGGCCGTCACGAGTGTTTCTGGCTGGTACTGGCCGCAGCGGTATTCACTTACTTGTACTCGGGATGGCCGTTGCGCACAAAGCGCCACTGGTTCGGGGCCAACCTGACGATTGCGATCCCGCGCGGAGGTCTGCTGAAAGTGGCGGGCTGGAGCTGCGCTGCGCCGATCGCCACCGACGTGGAACCGTGGTATATCGGTTCGATTTTCTTCCTGTTCCTGCTGGGCGCGGCAAGCACCAAGGACTACAGCGATATGGATGGCGACCGCGCCGCCGGCTGTTTCACCATGCCCATCCGGTTCGGAGTCAGGCGCAGCGCCCGGATGATCGCCCCGGCGTTCGTTCTGCCCTGGCTGCTGCTGCCGCTGGGAACGGTGCTGGCCAAACCCGGAGGCGGAGGGCCGGTGCTGACCGGAAATGCCTTACTGCTGAGCCTGCTGGGGATCGTGCTGGCCACCTATGGAGCCTACACCGCCTGGACAATTCTTCGTGATCCGGACAGCCTGGCCACCACCGAAAACCATCCGTCGTGGACCCATATGTATCTGCTGATGATGGCCGCTCAGGCGGGCTTCGTCCTGGCCTATCTATTCTGACGATAGGGTTGCAGGCGGTTGATAAGCCAGTCGGTGTGTCTCAGCGCCGTTACCGGCCTGATACCGGCTGATATTAATCTGGAAAGTGCAGGGTGAGTTCTTGATGTCCGATTTTGATGATTCCGTGAGAGCAGAAACGGAAAAAACCCTGAGTCTGGACGAGCTGCGTTCCCGGCTCAGCGGGATAGGCTATTTGGAAAGTCCGGTGGAACGTCTTTTCTGCATGGTGGGCCGTAGGGGACGTCTCGGAGGGCTAGTGGTAACGGCCCTGTTTTCAGGATTGACTGGACTGGTCCTGGCAGGGTATATCACGGTCGGCAACCTGGTGGCCGGCACGGCAATGAGCGCCGCTCCGGGGGATATGCTGATGCTGATGGCGTATCTGGCCGGAACGTATTCGCTGGTCCTGTTCTCTTTGCTGGCGCTACCAGCGCTGCTCTGGTCGGCCAGGAGCAGAACTTTCTCGGGACGGCTGAAACTGGGCAGTCCTCTGCGGGCGACACTGCTGAGTACGGCTGCCGCGGTGGTGATGTGCGTCTACCTGATGAGCTGGTGGCATTCGGCGCTGCGTTCAAGCCAGAATCTGCTGCCTTTCAGCGTGCTGTCCGGGGCGATGATGGTTGCAGCCGCGCTGGTTTCGATGATTACCGGCCGCCTGCTGAGTTTCATTTACCTGTTGACAGCCGGGGTCGCCAGGCAGCCGGCCAGACGGGGCAACCACGTTGTGAAAACCTACGGGTACGCTTTTGCGGTTGTCGTGCTGATTATTGCGTCCTGGACTGTCGGAGTGTTCCGTCACCACAGCGCGGACCATACCCTGGCCCAGGCGCTGGAAGTCTACCATAAGCCGCCGCTGCCGGTGTTGCTGGTGGGCCTTGACGGTCTGGACCTCCCGACTATCGAGACTCTGAGCGCGCAGGACAGCCTGCCGAACCTGACCCGTCTTATCCGCGAGGGTTTTAGCGCGCCCCTGCACTCGCGCAGCGAGTACCTGGCCCCGCAGGTCTGGACCACGGTCGCCACCGGAGTCAAGCCGGAGATGCACGGGATCGAAGGATTTACCCGGCCGGCGCCGTGGGGCATGAGCCGTGTTGGGCGGATTGTTTCGGGCAGGCCCGGGCTGAATGAATTGTTCGAGTACATGCTGCCGTTCGCGGGGATGATCCGCCGGGTGCCGGTCAACACGGCGTCACGCATGACCCGGACGCTGTGGGAGATCAACGAACTGTTCGGTAACAGCGCCGGGGTGGTCAACTGGTGGGCTACCTGGCCTGCGGACGTTTCGGACGGCTTTACGATCAGCGAGCGGACTTTCCCCAAAATAGCCTACTTCCACCGTCAGCAGGCGATCAATCCCTCGAATTATTATCAGCGCGAAGTTTTCCCGGCGGCCGAGTTCGACTCCCTCGTGGATTTCCGCCAGCGGCTGGCCGGGCCGTTCGAGGAAACTATCAGGAATTTTCCCCGGCTGACCGGTTTTGCCGACAGCAGTGAGTCCGGCCAGGTGGCTGCCCTGGTCCGTTCGGTCAGTTTCGCCGATTATTTCTACTGCATGGCTGCGCTCGAAATCGCAAGCCGCCGTCAGGTGGGCTTCCTGGCAATTTATATCCAGGGAGCTGACGTGCTGGCCCGGCTGGAGGAGCGCGTCGACAATGTGCGGCAGGCGGATATCCCACCGCTGGTGCGTGAATATTACCGCTACGCCGATTATCTGCTGGGACTGCTGCTGGAAAGATACCAGCCAAACGGCCTGGCCGCGGTTATCTGCGAGCCTGGCAAGGAAGGGCGACGGTCCGGAACCCGGGGCCTGGTCCTGTTTCACGGTATGGATACCGGAAGCGGGTCAGGTTCATCTGAACCGGTTATGCTGGAAGATATCGCGCCCACGATCCTGTTTCTCAGCGGTCTGCCCGTATCGCGCAACATGAGCGGCAGGACGGTTGTCGAGGCGGGAGCGCGCGGACCCGGAGGGGCGAGACCTCCGCACTATGTTACGTCGTTCGGACCGCCGCCGCTCAAGCTGGACTTGTCGAGCCGCTACAGCCACGACCGCGAAATGATCCAGCGCCAGCGCTCACTGGATTATGTAAAGTAAGGCGGGCGCGGGTTGCGAAATCGGCTAAACCGTGTTTAATTATTCGGGGTATAACCTGTTGATTTTCCTTACCCAACGGGAATCCCGATGGTTGAAGACGTAGCCAGAAACCCCGGTCTGCTCAAGCTCGACCTCTACTGCAGGGGAATCCGTCTTGACGATTCCTGCCGGCTGGCAGAGGACGGCGGGCGCGAGATCATGCGCACCCGCGCGGGGCTGGGCAGCGGGCTGGAGGTTATCCTGCCCGAGGGGCTCTACACCAATATCCCGGTTGTGGAGGAATTCGCCAAGGACAGCCCCTACGAGCTGCGGCGCGGCAGCGACGGGTACCGGATATTCCGCGACGGCGGTCCGGTGGCCCGGGTAAAACCGGCCCCGCGGCCCGGGTGGTACGGACAGCGGACCGCCAGCGGGAAGAAAATGAGCGCTGTCGGCAGCCTGCAGGGCACCTACCTGGCGATCTATCCGGCCAGGGTCTGCGATTACTGGCTGGAGCAGCCGGAAAAATCCAACTGCAAGTTCTGTTCGGTGGGCTTGAACCTGGGCTGCGATGACGCCGATGAAAAAACGGTGGCCGACGTGCTCGAAACGGTGGGCGCGGCGGTGCGCGAGAACCGGATTACCTATCTGGATTTCAACACGGGCCACTACGAGGGCGACACCTATCTGGATATCCTGGAACCGTTTATCCGGGCGGTGAAGCGGGAGTACGGCCTGCTGATCGGCGTGCAGACTCCGCCGCATCATGACCTGGCCCGCTACAGAGAGCTCAAGAGGATGGGTGTCAACCGGGTCAGCTTCTGTTTCGAGATCTGGGACCCGACGCGCTTCAGGCAGGTCTGCCCGGGCAAGGACCGCCAGTACGGGCTTGAGCGTTACCTGGAGGCGATCGAGTACTGCGCGCGGATTTTTCACACCACCAACGGCGAGATCGTGGCGGGGCTCGAACCGCCGGAAAACTCGATCGAGGCAATCGACTGGATCACCTCGGTGGGCGCGGTGCCGACTGTCTGCGTGTTCCGTCCGCTGAAAGGCACGGACTACGAGAATCTCCCCCCGCCGCGAACCGACGAGCTGGTGCCGGTGTTCCGCAGGATGTACGAAGCCTGCATGGAGCGCGGCCTGATGATCGGGGTGGCGCCGAATGTGAAAGTATCGCTGGTGCTGCTGCCGGAGGAGGGACGTTATTTCGTCGATAATCCGAACAAGTATTTTATGACCAGGGCCAGACACGCCCTGCTGCGCCCGGTTTTCGCCGCGGCGTTGCGGACGAGACTGGTCTGATGAGGCTATTTTTATAAATTGGAGTGCTCTCGAAATTTTCACGTATTTTAACCCGGCCTGTTTGGAACATGAAAAACAACCCCCGCCCCCGATTTATCGGGGCCACCCCTTTTTTTAAGCGTGTCGAATTTCGCAACTGCGAAAAAGATTTAATTTTTCATTCCCCCCGCTAATTGCAAAGAAGGAGAGGCTGATGCTGCGCAATTTCAGAAAAATCGTCCTGTTCGTGTTCCTGCTGCTGGGAGCGATCGCGGGCTACCACTACGTCTACGCCCAGAACTTCCTGGACACCAAGCCGACCATGCAGTTCTCGATTCCGCAGAATTTCGGTCTGCTGGTGACGATCTACCAGCAGGGAGCCAACACCGTGTTCTGGTTCGAGGCCGAGGACGGCACTTTTCGCCGGGTGCTGCTGGATGGCCAGGGGCAGTTCGAGCTGGAAGTCTGGGCGATCACCCGCCAGTAGCGGTTGTACCGTAAACAAGCCTGATCGGCAGGCAGGTTGGCAATGAGTCCAAAGGAAAAGGATTTCGGCGCGGCGGACGGCCACCGCGGGCGGCTGCGCGAGCGGTTCCTGGAGCGGGGACTGGACGCCCTGCGCGATGACGAGATAATCGAGTTGCTGCTGACCCTCGGCACCCCCCGTCGCGACTGCAAGGCCCCGGCGCGCGAACTGCTGGATAAGATGGGCAGCCTGCGGCGGGTGTTCGAGGCGCCGGTGGAGGAGCTGACCCGGATCAAGGGCGTGGGGCCCAGGAACGCGATGACCGTCCGGCTGATCCACGAGGTGGCCCGCAAGTACCTGGAAACCCGCATGGCCGAGAGCACGTTCCTCTCCGGCTCCTCCGACGTCTACGACTACCTGCGCCACAGCATGCGCGACCTGGATGTCGAGGTGTTCAAGGTGATCTACCTCGACGCGCGCCACGCGGTGATGAGTATCGAGGGCCTGTTCACCGGCACGATGACCTACAACGTGATCTACCTGCGCGAGCTGCTGCGCAAGGCGCTCAACTGCAACGCCGCCGCGATCGTGGTGGCCCACAACCACCCCTCCGGCGACCCCAGCCCCAGTCCTGAGGACAAAGCGCTGACGCGGGACATCGTATTCAGCACAAGTCTGATTGATGTAAAACTGGTGGACCACGTGATTGTGGGCGAGGACTGCTTTTACAGTTTCGCCGACAAGGGCCTGATCGAGGTCTACCTGCGGGAGTTCAGACGGAACCCCTCGATGACCTTTTTCAAGGAAGTGGCGGAAAAAGGGGTAACGTGGGGCGATGGAGTACAGTGATGATTCAGATCGCAGCCAGGCAAAAGGTATGCGTTTTCAAGATCGATACGCAAATCCACCAATAGCGAGCAAGGTAAATCTACGCATGGTATTTAAAGCTCTGAGTGTAGTAAATAAGAATAGCATAGTGATTCCGGCGGCTGGAATTTTATTTTTGCTTGTTCTTCCTCTTATAACATTGTTTTTTCCTATCGAACTCCGGGATAGCGTCCACAGAATTTACACGGCACACGTCATTGCGGAACACTTGATCGAAGGAATTGAAGATGCGCCTAGTAAAGTAGAAAGATATTTTGATTTCGTGTACAATAACATATTTCCCGATATGGGCGAATCTCCCATCGACAAAGGTGCTTTAAACACTCTTGTCAGGGGTATTGGCTGGTGCGATCAACAAGCCTTTGTGCTAAACGAACTTTGCTCATATCAGAATATCGAAGCTGGACGGCTGGACCTTCTGACTCGGCATTCAGTATCTTTAATACTAATTGACAGTAGTGTCCGGTTAAACTAAAAACAAAGCGGGCTAAGCCCCATTCTTATTAGATTTGCAGCAGTGAACGACAAAT